>JAUYEK010000382.1 GCA_030691435.1 Sulfuricella sp.
CTGGCAGAAGTACGGCATCCGCGACCACCGCGGCGGCGGACGCTCCAGCGCGCGCGAAACCGCGGTGCGCGTGGCGGCGGGCGCGGTGGCGAAAAAGTGGCTGAAGGAGCGCTATGGCGTGGAAATTCGCGGCTACCTTTCCCAGCTCGGCCCGATTGAGGTGCCATTCAAGTCATGGACGGACGTAGGCGAGAATCTCTTCTTCGTCGCCGATGCCAGTTATGTGCCGCAACTGGAGGAATACATGGACGCTCTGCGCAAGTCCGGCGACTCGGTCGGCGCTAAAGACACCGTGGTGGCGCATGGCGCACGGGGGGGGTGGGGCGAGCCGGTGTACGACCGGCTCGACGCCGAGATCGCCTACGCCATGATGAGCATCAACGCGGTCAAAGGCGTGGAGATCGGCGCCGGTTTCGCCTCGGTTGAGCAGAAGGGCAGCGAGCACGGCGACGAACTGACACCGCAGGGCTTTCTCTCCAACCACGCCGGCGGCATCCTCGGCGGCATTTCCACCGGCCAGGACATTGTTGCCAACCTCGCCATCAAGCCCACTTCCAGCATCCGCATCCCGCGTAACTCGATCAACAAGGCGGGCGAGCCGGTGATGGTGTCTACCGAGGGGCGGCACGACCCCTGCGTCGGCATCCGCGCCACGCCCATCGCCGAGGCGATGCTGGCGCTGGTGCTGATCGACCATGCCCTGCGCCACCGCGCGCAGAACGCGGACGTGGTTTGCGATACGCCGCGAATTCCAGGCAGCCCGCGTAGGCTGGGGTGAGGGAACCGAACCCCAGCGGTTTTGCTGGCACCCATGCTGGGGTGCGCTACGCTTACCCCAGCCTACGCTTTTCCGCCCTACGCGGACTGGACCTGTTCTCTCCATGAGAGTGTGGACGCGTATTGCGGGTGTCGCCTGCTGCGGTCGCGGTTGGGCCTTGCCGGTGTTTTTCGCCTTAATCTTTCAGCTGCTTATGCAGGCGCCCGTGGCTCGCGCGGCAGATTTTCCGCCGCCACCGGTGATGTTGGCGAATGTCTATCGCAGTGATACGCCGCTGGCCGACTACCTGGTCAGCGAGAAGCTGGACGGGGTACGCGGTTACTGGGACGGCGAAAAGCTTCTGACGCGTGGCGGGGAGCGAATCGAGGCGCCTGGCTGGTTCACTGCGGGGTGGCCTGATTTCCCCCTGGACGGCGAGTTGTGGGTTGGACGCGGAAAGTTTACCAGTGCCATATCCATCGTGCGGCAGCGGACGCCGGATGACGCCGCCTGGCGTACGCTGCATTTCATGGTGTTCGATCTGCCGGCCCATCCGGGATCCTTCGCTGAACGTAACGCGGCGCTGAAGTCCTTGCTTGCCGGGCTTGCGCTGCCCTGGGTGCGCCCGGTCGAGCAGTTCAAGGTGGCCGACCGGGCCGGATTGCGTACCGCGTTAGACCGGGTCGTCAGGAATGGAGGTGAAGGGCTGATGCTCCATCGCACCGCGTCCCTTTACCAGGCCGGGCGCAGCGACGATTTGCTCAAGCTGAAACCGTATCAGGATGCCGAAGCGAGGGTCATTGCGCACCTGCCGGGCAAGGGCAGGCACCAGGGAGTGCTCGGAGCCTTGCTGGTGGAAACAGCAGAGGGGCTGAGATTCCGCATCGGAACGGGGTTTTCCGACGCGCAACGTCGAAACCCGCCTGCGCCGGGAAGCTGGGTGACGTATCGCTATATCGGGCTGAACGAAGGTAGCGGCATTCCCCGGTTCGCCAGTTTCATGCGGGTGCGGGAGGATATGCCCGGCGGGGAGAGGTATCAGTCTCACCCCTCACCCCTCACCCCTCACCCCTCACCCCTCACCCCTCACCCCTCACCCCTCACCCCTCACCCCTCACCCCACCCCCTCCGTGGCGTGTTAAAAGTCCCTCCATGCAGTCCCTCCCCGACTGGCGCCTCTCCGGCTTCTACGTCTTCTATTTCGCCTATGTCGCCGCGCTGGCCCCGTTCTGGGGGCTGTAACTCAAAACGCTCGCATTCAACGCGTTCCAGATCGGCGTGCTGATGTCGTTGCTGCAGGTGATGCGCATTTTCGCGCCGAATATCTGGGGCATGGTGGCCGACCGCACCGGCAAGCGCGTCGCCATCGTCCAGGTCGCCGTCGGCTTGAGCCTTCTGAGCTTTGTCGCGGTGTTCTTCGGTTCCAGCTTCGCCTGGCTGTTCGTGGCGATGTCGCTGATGAGCTTTTTCTGGAGCGCCTCGCTGCCGCTGGTGGAGGCGACCACGCTCAGCCATCTCGGCGAAAAAACCGCCAAGTACGGACGCATCCGGCTATGGGGCTCGGTCGGCTTTATCGTTGCGGTGATCGGGCTGGGCTACCTGTTCGACTATGTGGCTATACGCTGGCTGTTGTGGGCGGTGCTGGGGGTGCTGGCGGCGTTGTTGCTGTTTTCGCGTCATATCCCCGAAGCGGTGGTGTTGCCGCACCATACCGACAACCTGCCGATCTGGCATATCATCCGCCGCCCCGAAGTGCTGGCCTTCATCTTCGCCGGCTTCCTGATGGCGGCGGCGCACGGCCCTTATTACACTTTCTACTCGATCTACCTGGTCGATCACGGTTACGCCAAGAGCAGCGTCGGCCTGCTCTGGTCGCTCGGGGTGGTGTGCGAGATCGGCGTGTTTCTGTGGATGCCGCGTCTGCTGCGCCGCTTCACTTTGCGCCAGGTGCTGCTGGCGAGCTTCGCTTTCGCCGTGCTGCGCTTCCTGATGATCGGCTGGGGCGTGGGTTCGGTGCCCGTGATCCTGATCGCTCAGTTGCTCCATGCCGCCACCTTCGGCGCTTACCATTCGGCGGCGGTCGAGGTGGTACACCGTTTTTTCAAGGGCAGGCACCAGGCTCAGGGGCAGGCGCTTTACAACAGTTTTTCGTTCGGGGCGGGGGGCACGCTGGGCGGGCTGTACAGCGGCATGACCTGGGAATCGCTGGGGCCGGACGTGACTTTCACCATCGCGGCGGCGTGTGCGCTGGCGGCGTTTGGGTTGGTGGTGTGGAAGTTGAAGTTGTAGAGTGTAGGTGTCGCGGCCACAGCCACGAGATGGTCATAACGCTCTTCATCTGTTATGATGAAATGACCATTTAAAGAAAAGGCATCAATATGAAGACCGCCAGTGTAGCGGAAGCAAAGGCCCATCTTTCGGCGCTGCTTGGTAGTGTGGAATCGGGCGAAGAGGTGCTGATTACACGGCGCGGGAAGCCTGTCGGCCGCTTGACCGCTGTGCGGGATGATCGCCCTCCCCGCTTTGATATGGCGGCGTTGCGGAATTTTGTGGCAGCGCAGGCGGTGTTGCCAATAAATCAGGGGTTGACGGTGGCGGAGATGCGGGAACGGGATCTCCTGTGATCTACCTTGATACTTCTGTCCTGGGCGCTCTTTTCTTTGGGGAGCCTTCAGCGCCAGAAATTCTCTCTCATCTCGAATCGGTGTCAGGAGCGGAACTCGTTATTTCTGCCTGGACGCTGGCCGAGATGGCGAGCGTTGGCGCCATCAAGGAACGCACCGGACAAATTGGCGCGCAGGATCGGGCTGCCGGTCTTGCTGCTTTCCAGCGTTTTGTCACCGATACTTTGAATCTGGTTGAAGTTGATCCCGGCGATTTTCGTACCGCCGCCACCCTGCTTGATCTGCCCATAACGGCGCTGCGCGCCGCCGATGCGCTACATCTGGCCATCGCCCGCCGTTTGCGCGCCGACCTGGCTACACTGGATCGGCGGCAGGGGATGGCGGCGAGCCATTACGGTATCGGCCTGTTTTCTGTGGGCTGAATTTAACCTAATGGTCATCGCGTCTCATCGGTCGAGCGAGGTCAACTCTTTACCTTACCTTCGCCAACTATCCGATTTGCCAAGAAATATGCCATAATTTCCGTTTTTCGCCGTCGCAAGGGCTCGTTAATGGATAAGTTGGATATACGTTGCCGCGTATTCGGGATGGATGCAAGGCGCGAGGCGCGGCGAATGGTCGTTCCATTCGCAAG
>JAUYEK010000383.1 GCA_030691435.1 Sulfuricella sp.
ATCATGCGCGGCTGCTTCGGCGGCTGCACCTTCTGCTCGATCACCGAACACGAAGGACGCATCATCCAGAACCGCTCGGAAGCCTCCATCCTGCGTGAGGTCGAGGAAATCCGCGACAAGACACCGGGCTTCACCGGCATCATCTCCGACTTGGGCGGCCCCACCGCCAACATGTACCGGTTGAAGTGCCGCGATCCAATAATCGAGTCCTCCTGCCGCCGGCTCTCCTGCGTCTTCCCGGACATCTGCGAAAACATGGGCACCGACCACGGTCCGCTGATCCAGCTCTACCGCAAGGCGCGGACTCTGCCCGGCATCAAGAAAATCCTGATCGGCTCGGGCGTGCGCTACGATCTCGCCGTGAAATCGCCGGAATACGTCAGGGAACTGGTCAGCCACCATGTCGGCGGCTATCTCAAGATCGCGCCGGAGCACATCGCCGAAGGGCCCTTGTCGAAGATGATGAAGCCCGGCATGGGTGCGTACTACAAGTTCAAGGAACTGTTCGAGAAGTTTTCCAGGGAAGCCGGCAAGGAACAGTACCTGATTCCCTACTTCATTTCGGCCCACCCCGGCACCACCGACGAGGACATGCTGGAACTGGCGCTGTGGCTCAAGGCCAACGGCTTCCGCCTGGACCAGGTGCAGAATTTCACCCCCACGCCGATGGCGATAGCCTCCGCCATGTATCACACCGGCAGGAACCCGCTGCGCAAGATCAGCCGCAAAGGCGAAGAAGTGGCTATCCCGAAAAGCGGCCGGGCAAGGCGGCTGCACAAGGCCTTTTTGCGCTACCACGATCCCGAGAACTGGCCGCTATTGCGCGAAGCGCTCAAGCAGATGGGCCGCGCCGACCTGATCGGCGCCAGCAAAAAGCACCTGGTGCCGGCCTGGCAGCCTGTGGGAACGGGCCGCACGCCTGCCAACAACCAGCGCACTGAAACCGGCAAAGGCACTGCTCGCACCCAGCACACACAAGCAACCCGCCGTACCAAGTAACGCAACCTCCCTGCCTGCAAAAAAAAACACCCCGGCATATTGCCGAATGGATTTTTTTGTTCTAGACTCCACTACCATATGTTGATATAAATAGAAACGTCCTACCCATATATTGTGGTCAGGAAATAACAAATAAAATCAACCATGGAGGGGTTTATGCCACAATCCAAGGCGCTTTTCGCGGAAGACCACCCATCGTCCACACAGGATGACCAGCCCGCCAAACTCCATATCCTTCCCGGCGGGCGACGGCAACACAAAAGCGAAATGCGCAATGCACGGCGCATCCCCATCAGTTGT
This sequence comes from Sulfuricella sp., assembly GCA_030691435.1. Taxonomy (GTDB): domain Bacteria; phylum Pseudomonadota; class Gammaproteobacteria; order Burkholderiales; family Sulfuricellaceae; genus Sulfuricella. The sequence continues at coordinate 1,300 of JAUYEK010000383.1, forward strand.
CAGGTAAAAATCCGGGTTACGGAAAACGGTGAAACCGTCTATGGCACCACCAAGGATCTGAGCGTAGACGGCGTTTCACTGCTAACCGACTATGTCCCGCGCTTTGGCCAGTTGCTCGACATCCACGTGCTTCCTCCCCAAGGCTCGACCATCAAGCCGCTGCGCGCGCTGGTCCAGGTCAGGCGCTGCGTCCGGGTGGAAAACAGCCGCAGCTATGAAATCGGCACGATAATTTTGAAAATCCGCGAATAAGCCGGATTAACCTTCTTCATCCAAAGTGGTGACGATATCTCTATCGCGCCGCTTTTTCTTCCGCCTCTCCACGGCACTGCGGGTATTCAGAAAAGGATGCCCGTGCTGCAGGCGACGGCACCATTCACGACGATCGCTTGTAGTGCGCTGCTCCAGCCGCACAGCCGTGGGGCCACCATCCACTTCCCCAGCCCTTGCTTTTGGCCTGAAATGTTGGATCACCCGGGGCACGCGCGTACGCGGCTCCACCGGCCTGACTGGCCGGACAGCCGTGAGCGGGCGCGGCGCCTCCTCTTCCTTCACCGAGGGAAGCGGCGGCAGGCTGGGTACATAGCGCATCACAAAATCCTCTGAACTCCCAACCTTAAATATAGTCCTATGCGGACTGTCTATCAACCCGATAAAACGCTATAATTCCGCTCTTTTCTTTCCAAAACAGCCTGTTGCCATGACCCTGCAAGAAGAAATCCGCCGCCGCCGCACCTTCGCCATCATTTCCCACCCCGATGCCGGAAAAACCACGTTGACCGAAAAAATGCTCTGGTTCGGCGGAGCGATCCAGATGGCGGGCGCGGTGCGCGCGCGCAAGTCCGACCGCCACGCGGTTTCGGACTGGATGGAACTGGAGAAGCAGCGCGGCATTTCGGTGACTTCCTCGGTAATGCAGTTCCCTTACCGCGACTGCATCGTCAACCTGCTCGACACCCCCGGTCACGAGGATTTTTCCGAGGATACCTACCGCACCCTGACGGCGGTGGATTCGGCG
>JAUYEK010000385.1 GCA_030691435.1 Sulfuricella sp.
GCTCGCTTTAAGCCCTCTGGCAACATTTCATGAGGAATATCTCGCCAGCTCCCTCCTTGCGGAATGTATTTCAGCCTATCCAGGTTTGCCGATCCCAGCTTTGCACAAGCGTGGTTATAAATTCTTTCCGAACCTTCCCGAAGTATCCTTTGCAAGTCTGACTGTGGATCAACTGAATATTCAGCGCCGTGTATCGCCTGTCCCGGAACAAGCTCGGGCAAGTCTGAAATGGCATCCCATACTGTTGCCTGATTCAGTAAATGCTGTGAAAAAGGAGGGTGTATTTGCAAACATAGCTCTTTTGCCCCGGCAAAATTAGCTACCGCACGCGCATCATGAGTTGGTTCTGGAAACTCGATTCTTCCGCCGTCGCGAAGGGCAATAAAGATAGTCCTGAAACGCATTTGAGGAATTCCATAATGACCCGCGAACAGAATCTTGTGGGCAACTGTGTACCCCATCCCCTCCAGATGCTTATAGATGGCATCGACTACCGTACCCTTACCCAAAGAAACCAGGCCTGGGACATTCTCAATAAGAATTGCCTTGGGATGAAGAATGTCGGCAATCCTTAAATATTCCTTGAACAAGTTATTTCGCTGATCGTCCAGCGTTCTTATGGGCGCATTGATTGAAAATCCCTGACAGGGCGGCCCCCCCGCGATCAAGTCCAATTCACCCGGCTTTAATCCCGTTAATTCGAGAATGTCGTGCTCGGATAATTCGCGAATATCGTCAGTGATTACGTGTGTTTTAGGATTGTTTTTAGCGAATGTTTCCGCATAAACGGGATGAATATCAGAACCCAGAATGGACTCAAACCCAGCCATTTGCAGGCCACAAGTCAAGCCGCCCGCGCCAGAGAAAAAATCCACGGATTTCATTTCCGCGCCCTTACCCGACAAACAACTTTTTCATTAACGGCTAACGTCATTTCACGAGCCTTCCATTTTTCATCCGAAAACCGGCGGTTGCCAGCTTGCCCAGCCCCTGTCCGCCATGGGCGTGGCAGATGGCGCAAGCCAATGCGTCAGCCGCATCGGCCTGGGGGTCGCCTTCGAGATGCAGCAAGCGCCTGACCATCTCCTGCACCTGTTCCTTGGCGGCCTTGCCGTGCCCGACTACCGCCTGCTTTACCTGCAAGGCGGTGTATTCCGCCACCGGCAAATCCTTCAGGATCGCGGCGCAGATCGCGGCGCCGCGCGCCTGCCCCAGCAGCAAAGTGGACTGGGGATTGACGTTGACGAATACCTTTTCCACCGCCACCTGCTCCGGGCTGTAAGCGGCAATCACTTCGCCCAGGCCGTCAATAATGGATTTCAGCCGCTGCGGCAGCTCCCCGACCGGCGTGCGGATGCAACCGCTGGCAACGTAAACCAGCTGCTGGCCAAGCTTGTCGATAACCCCAAAACCTGTCACGCGCAATCCAGGATCAATACCCAATATTCTCATGTTGCGACGACAAGGGAATGCAGCCCAGTGTGACAGGTTTCCCTCTCCCCTGCCCTCTCCCGCCTGCGGGCGAGCCCTCTCCCCAGCCCTCTCCCGTCTCGCCAGTGCGAGCAGCTTTGCTGCCGCTCTCGGCGGGGACACTCCTTGCGGGTGCAGGGAGAGGGGGCGAACGTGAGATCGCAAGGGTCTTCGCCGTGGTTGTATTCCGCTAAAGCGGAACAACACACGCGAAAAGGCGCTTGTTCCGACTGGATGGCTTATTCCTCGTCCATGACGGCAGTGGTATATACCTCCTGCACGTCGTCGAGGCTCTCCAGGGCGTCGAGCAGTTTCTGCATTTTTGCCGCGTCGTCGCCGGTGAGTTCGTTTTCGTTGGCCGGTTTCATGGTGACTTCGCCCATCTCGGGCTGCAGGCCGGCCTTGACCAGCGCTTCCTTGACGGCGGCGAACTCGTAGGGATCAGTGACCACCTCGATACTGCCGTCTTCATTCGTGACCACGTCCTCGGCGCCGGCTTCCAGCGCCGCTTCCATCAGCTTGTCCTCGTCCGTGCCGGGAGCGAACAGCATCTGCCCGCAATGCTTGAACAGAAATGCCACCGAACCGTCGGTACCGAGATTGCCGCCGTGCTTGGAGAAGGCGTGGCGCACGTCGGCCACGGTGCGGGTCTTGTTGTCGGTCAGGCAGTCCACCATCACCGCCACGCCGGCCGGGCCGTAACCCTCGTAGCGCAGTTCCTCGTAGTTCACGCCCTCGAGGTCGCCGGTGCCGCGCTTGATGGCGCGCTCGACGTTATCCTTGGGCATGTTGTTCTCGTACGCCTTGTCCACCGCCAGGCGCAGGCGCGGATTGCAGCTGATGTCGCCGCCGCCGATCTTGGCGGCAACGGTGATTTCCTTGATCAGGCGCGTAAAAATTTTGCCGCGCTTGGCGTCCGTCGCGGCTTTCTTGTGCTTGATGTTCGCCCACTTG
>JAUYEK010000388.1 GCA_030691435.1 Sulfuricella sp.
ATCGGCAACGGCGTGGTGGTGTCGCCCCAGGCGCTGCTGGAAGAGGTGGACATGCTGGAGGCCGCCGGTGTGGCGGTGCGAAACCGGCTGAAAATCTCCGAAGCCTGCCCGGTGATCATGCCCCATCACGTTGCACTGGATCAGGCGCGCGAAATCGCCAAGGGTGCAGGCAAGATCGGCACCACTGGCCGCGGCATCGGACCGGCTTACGAGGACAAGGTATCGCGCCGCGGCATCCGCATCCAGGACCTGTTCCACCGCGAGCGTCTGGCAGCCAAGCTGGGTGAGATTCTCGACTACCACAACTTCGTGCTTAAGAACTACTTCCATGCCGACACGGTGGATTTTCAGAAGACCCTGGACGAGACCCTGATCGTGGCGGAGCGCATCAAGCCGATGGTGGCCGACGTGCCGCGCTTGTTGTTCGATGCATTCAAGGGCGGCAGCAGTCTGCTGTTCGAGGGTGCGCAGGGCGCGCTGCTGGATATCGATCACGGTACCTACCCGTTCGTGACCTCTTCCAACTGCATCGCCTCCAATGCCGCCACCGGCAGCGGGGTGGGGCCGCAGATGCTGCATTACGTGCTGGGCATCACCAAGGCCTATACCACCCGCGTAGGTGCAGGGCCGTTCCCCACCGAGTTGTACGACGCGGTAGACAAGCTTGACCCGGTTGGCCAGGGGCTGGCTGAACGCGGGCATGAGTTTGGGTCGACCACCGGTCGTGCGCGCCGCTGCGGCTGGTTCGATGCGGCTGCACTGAAGCGTTCGATTCAGATCAACGGCGTGAGCGGGCTGTGTGTGACCAAACTCGACGTCATGGATGGCATGGATGTCGTGCGCCTATGTACCGGCTACAATGTAGACGGAGAAACTATCGATATCCTGCCGTCCGGTGCGGAAATGCTGGCCAAGTGCGAGCCGATCTACGAGGATATGCCGGGCTGGAAGGGCAGCACCGTCGGCGTAAAGAGCTACGATGCCCTGCCGGTTGCGGCGAAGAGCTATCTCAAGCGTATGGAAGAAATTTGTGGCGTGCCGATCGATATCATTTCGACCGGTCCGGATCGGGATGAGACCATCGTGCTGCGTCATCCATTCGAGTAAAAGAAAAAGGGCGGGTTCGAAGAACCCGCCCTTTTATATTTGGTGCCCAGAAGAGGACTCGAACCTCCACACCTTGCGGCACACGGACCTGAACCGTGCGCGTCTACCAATTCCGCCATCTGGGCTAAATCAAGCAGGCCGAACTTTAATAGGAAAGCGATATTTTGTCAACGAAGAAAATAAGATCCAAAGACCCCTTCCTCGAACGCGAGCGTGCTCAGTATGAACATCCGTTGCCGAGCCGGGAATATATTCTGCAAATTCTCACCGAGCAGGGCGTCCCTGTCGCCGAGAATAAACTGGCCAAGATCCTGGAAATCCAGGAAGACGAAGTCGATGTCTTCAGCCGTCGTCTCAGGGCGATGGAGCGTGACGGCCAGATCATGCGCAACCGCAAGCATGAAGTTTGCGTGGTGGACAAGCTGGACCTGATCAAGGGCAAGGTGCAGGGGCACAAAGACGGTTTCGGCTTCCTGGTGCCTGACGATGGTGGCGAGGATTTGTTCCTTGGCCCGAGCCAGATGCAGAAAGTGCTGCACGGCGACCGTGTGATGGCGCGGATGATCGGCGAAGACCGGCGAGGCCGTCCTGAAGGCAGCATCGTCGAGGTGCTGGAGCGCGTCAATACGCGCATCGTGGGCCGCCTTTTCAATGAGCATGGAATTCTGTTCGCGGTGGCTGAAAACAAGCGTATCAGCCAGGACTTCCTGATTCCGCCCGGTGGCGATATGGGCGCCCAGCCCGGCCAGGTGGTGATGATAGAAATCATCGAGCAGCCGAGCAAGCATGCCAAGCCGGTTGGGACGGTGGTAGAGATCCTCGGTAATTACACCGACCCCGGCATGGAAATCGAAATCGCGCTGCGAAAGCACGATTTGCCGCATGTGTTTCCGCCCGAGGTGGAACATCTGGCGAAAAAGTTCTCGCCGAAAGTGTTGAAAAAGGACATGGCAGGGCGAGAGGATCTGCGCGAGCTGCCACTGGTGACCATTGACGGCGAGACCGCCCGCGATTTCGACGATGCCGTGTTTTGTCGTCCGCTGGAGAAGGGCTGGAAGATACTCAGCAAGGGCGGCTGGAAACTGTACGTGGCGATCGC
>JAUYEK010000405.1 GCA_030691435.1 Sulfuricella sp.
ACCATGTTGGTCACCGGCACTTCTGCGGTGGGGATCAGGTAAAGCTTCTCGGCCTCACTTTTCTGCACCGCGAACAGATCGGCTTCGAATTTCGGCAGTTGGCCGGTACCGCGCATGGAATCGGCATTCACCAGATAGGGAACGTAAACCTCGGTATAGCCGTGTTCCTGGGTATGCACATCGAGCATGAACTGGGCCAGCGCCCGGTGCAGCCGCGCAAGCTGGCCACGCATTACCGCGAAACGCGCCCCGCTGATTTTTGCAGCCGTACCAAAATCCAGCTGCCCCAGCCCCTCGCCCACATCCACGTGATCCTTGACCTCGAAGTCGAAACTGCGCGGCTTACCTACCCGGCGCACTTCCACATTGTCATGCTCGGATTTTCCGGCGGGCGTGGTTTCGTGAGGCAGATTGGGGATAGTGAGGAGAATTTCGTTCATCCTGCCCTGGATGTCTTCCAGGCTCAATTCGGCAGCTTTCAGCTCGTCGCCCAGATTGGCTACTTCCGCCATGATGGCGCTGACATCCTCGCCCCTGGACTTGGCTTGGCCGATCTGCTTGGAAGTGGCATTGCGCTTCGCCTGCAACTCCTGGGTGCGGGTCTGGATAGTCTTGCGCTCCATCTCCAGCGCCTGGAAGGTGGCCGCATCGAACACGAAACCGCGTGCCGCCAAACTTTTCGTCACCCCATCCAGATCGTTGCGCAGTTGTTGAATGTCCAGCATGTAAACTCCATTCGGTAAAGATTGAGACATGTAGGTTGGGTTAGCGGCCTTATCGCGTAACCCAACAGACCCAAGCATTCAAGGCCGGCGTTTAAAGAAAGGATTAGGTTTGTTGGGTTACGGCGCAAAAAGCCGCGCCTAACCCAACCTACATTTATTTCTTCTTCTTCGCCTTCGCGTCCAGCTCACGTAAATGCGCCAGCCGTTCGCCGATCTTGCCTTCCAGGCCGCGCGGCGTGGGCCGGTAGAACTCGACTCGGGGCATTTCTTCCGGAAAATAATCCTCTCCCGCCGCATACGCCTCCGGTTCGTCGTGGGCGTAGCGGTAAGCGTGGCCGTAGCCCAGCTCTTTCATCAACTTGGTCGGCGCGTTGCGCAGATGCAACGGCACCTCGCGGCTTTTGTCATTTTTCACGAAGGCGCGGGCATTATTATACGCCACGTAGGCGGCATTGCTCTTGGGCGCGCAGGCCAGATACAGCACGGCCTGCGCCAGAGTCAGCTCACCCTCCGGGCTGCCCAGCCGCTCGTAAGTTTCCACCGCATCCAGCGCCAGCCTGAGCACCCTGGGATCGGCCAGGCCGATATCCTCGGTCGCCATGCGGATGATGCGGCGGCCGAGATAAAGCGGGTCGGCGCCCCCATCCAGCATGCGCACCAGCCAGTACAGCGCGGCATCGGGATGGGAGCCGCGCACCGATTTGTGCAACGCGGAAATCTGGTCGTAGAACGCCTCGCCGCCCTTGTCGAAACGGCGCAGGTTCTGCGCCAGTGTGTTGTCGAGAAATGCGCTGTCGATGTTGCTCACGCCGGCAGTCTGTGCGGCGGTTTGTAATTGTTCCAATGCGTTCAGCAGCCGGCGCGCATC
>JAUYEK010000407.1 GCA_030691435.1 Sulfuricella sp.
ATCGCGGCCAAGGCCGCTCCTACAGGGAAATCCATGAGTTTTAGGCGTAGGATAATTTAGGTTGAATCCGCTGGTCCAACATCAGTAAAATAGCCTGCTGCTTGCTCGCGTTCGTTGCGGCAACCCATTACCCGCCAGGGAGAACCCATCATTCATACCGAACCGCTAATCATCAGCAAGCCCGTACCGGGGATTGCCGAGCTGCCCGCTCTGGGCATGGACGCCGAGAGCATCGTCAACGATTTCCGCCGCTATTTCAGCCACACTCTGGGGCGGGACAGGATGTGTCTGTCCGCCTACCATGTTTATACCTCGCTCTCGCTCTCGTTGCGCGACCGCCTGGTGGAGCGCTGGAAGAATACCCAGTACGCCTATGAGGAACAAAACTGCAAGCGCACCTACTATCTGTCGCTGGAATTCCTGATGGGGCGGGCGCTGGGCAACGCGATGCTGAACCTGGACGTGGACAAGCCCACCGAGGAGGCGCTACGGAAGCTGGGTCTGGTGCTGGAGGAAATCGCCGACCAGGAGCACGACGCAGGTTTGGGCAATGGCGGCCTCGGCCGCCTGGCGGCATGCTTTCTGGACAGCTGCGCGACGCTGCAGTTGCCGGTGATGGGTTATGGCATCCGCTACGAGTACGGCATGTTCCGCCAGAAAATCGACAACGGCCACCAACTCGAAGAACCCGACCACTGGCTGCGCGACGGCAACCCATGGGAGATCGAGCGCCCGGAACACATGCTGCGCGTCAAATTCGGCGGCCGCACCGAATTTGACCATGCTGCCAACGGGCGCCAGCACGCCCGCTGGGTGGACTCGCAGGAAGTGATGGCAGTGCCCTACGACATCCCCATACCCGGCTACCGCAACGGTACCGTCAACACGCTGCGCCTGTGGAAATCGGCGGCTACGGATGAATTTAACCTGAGCGAATTCAATGCCGGCAGCTACACCGAAGCGGTGGCGGCGAAGAACGGCGCCGAGAACATCACCATGGTGCTCTACCCCAACGATGCCAGCGAGAACGGCAAGGAACTGCGCCTGCGCCAGCAGTATTTCCTGGCCTCCGCCAGCCTGCAGGACGTGCTGCGCCAGTGGGTGCTTACCCATGGCGCCAACTTCAGCCAGTTCGCCGACAAGAACTGTTTCCAGCTCAACGATACCCATCCCACCTGCGCGGTGCCGGAACTGATGCGGCTGCTGATGGACGAACACGGCCTGGACTGGGATCAGGCCTGGGACATTACCCGCCGCACCGTCGCCTACACCAACCACACCTTGCTGCCGGAAGCGCTGGAAAGGTGGCCGGTGCGCATGTTCGGTCGGCTGCTGCCGCGCCTGCTCGACATCATTCACGAGATCAACGCCCGCTTCCTGGCCGAAGTGGCGCAACGCTGGCCGGGGGACACCGAGCGGCAGCGGCGCATG
>JAUYEK010000412.1 GCA_030691435.1 Sulfuricella sp.
GTCGGAATACGTGGACGACACCCAGTCGTGCTACATCAACGTACGCGTACATGCCAACATCCAGAAGAATGGCACCTACTCCGTGATCCCGCGTATTTTCGGCGGCGACACCTCGCCCAAACAGCTGATGGCGATTGCGCAGATTGCCGAGCGCTGGGAAGTGCCCACGGTGAAGTTTACCGGCGGCCAGCGCCTCGATCTTCTGGGCATCAGGAAAGAGCAATTGCCGGGAATCTGGAAAGACCTTGCCGATGCCGGGTTTGTCTCCGGGCACGCCTATGGCAAAGCCATGCGCACTGTAAAAACCTGCGTCGGCAGCCAGTGGTGCCGCTTCGGCACCCAGGATTCGACCAAGATGGGGATCAAGCTGGAAGAGCTCACCTGGGGCTCGTGGACGCCGCACAAGTTCAAGCTGGCGGTCTCGGGATGCCCGCGCAACTGCGCCGAAGCCACCATCAAGGACTTCGGCGTGGTCGCGGTAGATTCTGGCTGGGAGCTGCATATCGGCGGCAACGGCGGGATCAAGGTGCGCGCCACCGATTTCCTGTGCCATGTAAAGACCGAGGAAGAGGTGCTGGAATACTGCGCCGCCTTCATGCAGGTCTACCGCGAGGACGCACATTACCTGGAACGCACCGCGCCCTGGGTGGAGCGCCGCGGCCTGGCCTTCATCAAGGAACGCGTGGTGGATGACGCCGACCAGCGCAAGGTCTACGCCGCGCGTTTCTACGAATCCCAGAAATACGCTCAGGACGACCCCTGGAAGGCCCGCAGCGAAGGCGTGGATGCCCACGAATACAAGCCCATGGCTACCTTAGCCTGATCCGCACCCTCTCCCCAACCCCTCTCCCATAAATGGGCGAGGGACTTAAAGCTCCCCTCTCCCGCTAGCGGGAGAGGGGCTGGGGGAGAGGGAGAAACCAACACCTCAAAAAGGAAAAAAAACATGCCCACAAGCAATCAACAAAACTGGGTCGAAGTCGGCCGTATCGAGGATATTCCGCTTCTAGGTGCGCGTCTGGTGAAGTCCCAGAAAGGCGATATCGCCGTCTTCCGCACCCAGGGAGACGAAATCTTCGCTCTGCGCGACAAGTGTCCGCACAAAGGAGGGCCGCTGTCCCAAGGCATCGTGCATGGCAAGAAAGTGTCCTGCCCCTTGCACGACTGGAAAATCCATCTCGATACCGGTCTCGCCGTGGCTCCGGATGAAGGATGCGCGGCGCGCTTCCCGGTGGAAGTCCGCGATGGGGTCATCTTTCTTGCGACCGATCCGGACGACGGCTGCACCAACCTGGAAGTGTGAGATAAATCATGCTCTTCGGACGCAAGCAAAAGAACCCGATCAAGATCGCCGACAAGGGCGTGGTCGAATGGAAGTACGCCGCCTGCGGCTATTGCTCCACCGGTTGCTCGATCGAAGTCGGCCTGAATGCGGAAGGCAAGCCTGTTTCTTCGCGCGGGGTGGCGGATGCGGATGTCAATCGCGGCAAATTATGTCTGAAAGGCATTTTCGAGCACGAGCTGTTCACTTCAGCCGGGCGCGGCACCGAACCCCTGATGCGCGAGCAGTGGCATCAGGACTGGCAGCCCGCGACCTGGGATAGCGCACTGGACAAGGTGCATGACGAAATCGTGCGCATCCAGGCCAAATATGGGCGCGACTCTTTCGCCATTATTTCCACCGGGCAGATGTTGACCGAGGAGTTCTATACCCTCGGCAAGCTCACCCGCGGGCTGATCGGAACCAATAACTACGACGGCAATACCACCCTGTGCATGGCTTCCGCGGTCTCGGGCTACAAGCGCTCCTTCGGCTCGGACGGCCCGCCGGGATGCTATGAGGATTTCGAGCATACCGACTGCCTGTTTGCCTGGGGTTCCAACCTGCCGGAGCAGCACCCCATCATCTACTGGCGCATGAAGGAAGCGCAGGAAAAACGCGGTTTCCCGCTGATCGTGGTCGATCCGCGCGTGACCATGCTGGCGCAGAACGCCCACATCCACCTCGCCATTACGCCGGGCACCGATGTGGTGCTGATGAACGCAATGATGCATGTCATCTTCGCCGAAGGGCTGGAAGACGGTGCCTACATCGAGACCAACACCAACGGGATAGATATGTTGCGCGCCGAAGTCGCCAAATACGACCCGGTGACCGCCTCAAAAATCTGCGGCATCGACGAAGACACCATCCGCGTCGTTGCCCGCCTCTACGCCAAGGCCGGAGCGGCCATGGCGATCTGGACGATGGGGATCAACCAGTCCACCCACGGCTCCGACGGCGTGGTCGGCATCAACAATCTTGCGCTTATCACCGGCAACATCGGCAAGCCGGGCGGCACCAGCCTTTCCATCACGGGGCAATGCAACGCGATGGGCACCCGCGAATGGTCATCCTGTTCCGGGCTGCCCAATTACCGCGCGCTGGAAAATCCCGATCACCGGGCGGAAATCGCCGAGTTCTGGGGCATCGACCCGGAGTTCTTCCCCAAAAAACGCGGCATGTTTCAAACCGACATTTACCACGCCATAGAAAGCGGGCAGATCAAGGGTCTGTGGCTGATTGCGACTAACCCCTTGTCGTCCCTGCCCAACAGCGCACGGGTGCGCAAGGCGATGGAAAGCCTGGAATTCTGCGCGGTGCAGGACTGCTATCAGGACACCGAAAGCGCCCAGTACGCCCATGTCTATTTGCCTGCTGGCACCTGGGCGGAAAAAGACGGCGTGATGACCAACACCGAGCGCCGGATCAGCGTGGTGAAGCCGGTGACCCCGCCACCGGGTCAGGCCCAGCCTGATTTATGGATATTCAACCGCATGGCGGAGCGCTTCAATCGGAGCGGCAAGGTCAAGTTCCCGGAAAAGGCCGCCGACATCTTCCTCGAAATGGGAAAACTGTCCGTAGGCCGGCTGGCCGACATCTCCGGCATGAACCACGAGTTACTTGAACAGCATCGTGGCATACAGTGGCCCTATACGCGGGAACAGGCGGAACAGGGTATCGCCCCACTCAAGGGCGGCAAGCGCCTGTATACGGCGGATGGCACCTTCAGCTATGTCGACGGCAAGGCCAGGCTGATTCCCCTGCCGTTTATCGATAACAACGAGGTGCCGGATGAAAAATTCCCCATCTGGCTAAACACCGGGCGCTTGATCGAGCATTGGCACGGCCGCACCAAGACCGGAAAAATCGGCAACAACAACAAATACAGCCCCATCCCATTCATCGAAATCAACCCGGACCTGGCGGCAGAACTGGGCATAGAGCGGGGCGAATATGTGCGGCTGGTGTCGCGCCGCTCGGATGCGGTGGCGATGGCGATGCCGACCCAGCGCGTGCCGAAAAACATGGTTTTTCTGCCCTTTCATTTTCACGACTGCGCCAACCGCCTGACTCTGGGACTGCTCGACCCGCACTCCCGCCAGCCTGCCTACAAACAGTCGGCAGTGCGCATCGAGCGCATCGCCGACCAGATGGCGGCGGCGAAACTGAGTATGGAAATGCGCAAGTTCTGATTTTGAATTCATTAGCCACAGAGAACACAGAGATAAAACAAATCACGTCGAAAGCCCTGCTATCTCTGTGAACTCTGTGTTCTCTGTGGCTTGAAGTACTGTTGTTAGGCAATGCAAAGGAATTCCCATGTTTGAAGTACGCAAGAACGAACCCGACTACGCCCTGCTGGCGGACAAAAACTCCCAGACCCATAACCGCTATGGGCTGCCCATCGAGAAAGCGCACCCGGGCGACGCGCTGTACGGAAAAAGCCTGAATATCAACGGCGATGGCGAAATCGGCAACAATCCCAACCGCTACAAACAGCACGGCTTCTATTTCAATGCCGACAACTGCATCGCCTGCCATGCCTGCGAGGCCGCCTGCAGCGAAAAAAACGACAACCCGGCGCATATCGCCTTCCGCTCGGTGGGATTCGTCGAAGGCGGCACTTACCCCAATTACCAGCGCCTCAACATTTCGATGGCCTGCAACCACTGCGACGACCCGGTATGCCTGAAAGGCTGCCCGACCCGCGCCTATACCAAGTTCGCCGAATACGGCGCGGTGCTGCAGGACCCGGATATCTGCTTCGGCTGCGGCTACTGCACCTGGGTGTGCCCGTACAATGCGCCGCAGCTCGACCCGGTCAAGGGCCAGGTCAGCAAATGCAACATGTGCGTGGACCGGCTCGAGGTCGGCTTGAAACCCGCCTGCGTTTCGGCCTGTCTGGGCAAGGCGCTGGACTTTGGCGTGATTGAAAATATCCCGCAAGGGCGCGAACAGGCCAAGACGGAAATCCCCGGCTTTCCCAGCGCCGACATCACCCATCCGAACATCCGGTTTCAGCAAACCCGCACCACCCAGCGCGACATGGTGCGCGTAGACAGCACCGCATTAAAATACCACCGCGACGACAGCAGCGGCGCATTCCGCCCGACCCTGGACCCCAAGCATGGCTACCAGCGGCATTGGAATCTGAAGAAATTACTCGGTTCGCACGAAAACGCGCACATCGCCTTCACCTTGAGCGTGCAGACCGTGATGGGCGCATTTCTGCTGCTGATCCTGGGAGGCTGGCTGGGAAATTCGCCGCTGGTTGCCTTGGGCAGCAGTGCCGCGTACCTGCCCTTGCTGGGCCTGATGCTGGTGCTGATGAGCTTAGGACTGTTCAAGCTCAACATGCATCTGGGCAAACCGTTGCGCTTTTACCGGGGTTTTAATAACCTGAGACACTCCCCGGTGAGCCGCGAGATCGTCGGCGTGTCGCTGTTCTTCGCCGGGTTGGCGGGCTACGTCTTCTTCACCCTGTTCGACGGCATCATAGGCTCAGTAATCGGCAATGCGCTGACCGGAACGCTGCGCAATCTGGCTGCGACAGCGGGGATATTGGGTGCGGGCCTGGGCGGGTATTACATGATCAAGCTCTACCTGATCCCCGCACGCCCCTACTGGAACCACTGGCATACCGGTGCGGCTTTCGCGGCCACGGCACTGGGTCTGGGCGCGCTGTTGCTGGCGTTGACGGCTTGGCTGTCGGGCGCACTGACAAACGAACTGGGTAGGGTACTGGCCAGCGTGGCGGCCACCGGTTTTGCACTGGAAAGCATCGGACTGTTAGCCCATGCCCGCGACCTGCAAGCCCAAGGCGATGAAGGCGCGGCCTCGTTCTACGAGCAAACCACCACCTACGGCTACCCGTACCGGCTGCGCAACGGCTTGCTGGCGATCAGTCTGCTGCTGGCGCTGGGCATGGGGTTGATGGGGCAAGTCAGCGGACTGGCGTTCGGGATGCTGTCCCTGACCGCGCTGACCAGCGGGATTCTGGGGCGGGCTTTGTTCTACGTGCTGGTCATCCCCACCACCATGCCCGGCGCATTCTTCTGGAGGAACAAGGGCTTTGTCGAACATGCGAAAGAAGTGGGCCTGGCCGACATGCCGCAAGTCGGCGTGGTGCCGGATGCGCATTGATTCTGTGCTGAGCGCAGGCCGCCTTCTCTCTTCACTATCCATCCACCAAATAGCTACCGCTCCCGCCCGAAATGAATTCGAGGTGATCTTGGCCTGAGCTTGTAAATTCAGGCCGCTTTATATACGCTTCAAGCTGATAATTCAGGAGCCCTGCCCCATGACCATGGACGCAACAAAACTGGTGGAAGCCATCCTCAAGGCACATGCCGCCGAAATGCACGGCGGACGAGGTGCGGAGCGGCCAGTCATCACCCTCTCACGCGACTATGGCAGCGGTGGTCGCGAGATTGCGCAGCAGCTGGCCAAACATCTGGCCGTGCCGGTTTACGACAAGGAATTGATGGACGCGGTAGTGGAACAGTCGGGCACCAACCCTCACCTGATGGCGCAACTCGACGAAAAAACCCGTGGCTTCTGGGATAGCTGGATCGTCTCGATGCTGTCCGGCGAGAACGTGCTGGATGATAACTATCGCCGCCATCTGGTCAAGGTGGTGCTGGGCATCTTCAATACCGGCAAAGGCGGCGTCATCATCGGGCGCGGCGCCCATCTCGTCCTGGCGCAGCAGAACGTGTTCCGGGTGCGCATTATCGCCTCCCCCGAAACTTGCGCCGAACGAGTCGCGCATACACGGCAGATCAGCCGGGAAGAAGCCCGCGAGGAAGTTGCCCGCGTCAATGAGGGCAGATCCCAGTTTATCTGGGATGTTTTCAAAAAGCGGCTCAACGAGCCCACCGCCTTCGACCTGACGATCAACACTGATCACCTGAGCAAATACGAAGAAGTGGCGGAAATCATCATTTTCGCCATGCAATACCATCACCGCAACATTTCCTGAGAGCAGTCAGGACCAGCCCAGCGATGAGCGCCCATATTGAAGCCGCTACCATCCAGGTCAATATCGTCAGCCTGCAAGGTGAAATTTACTCCGGCCAGGCGCTACGCGTTGCTGCGCCCGCCCTGCTCGGCGAAGTTGGCATTCACCCGCGCCATGCACCGATGCTTACTCCACTCAAGGAAGGCGAAGTGCGCATCCTTACTCCAGGCAACACGCTGGAACTGATTTATGTCTCGGGCGGTCTGCTTGAGGTGCAGCCGACACTGGTGACTATCCTGGCCGATACCGCCGCTCGCGCGGAGGGCAGCGACCAGGCCGCCGCCGCAGAGGCCAGAAGACTGGCTGCGGAAGCGATGCAGCATCTGGATCGTTTAACCACTCATGACAAGGCTTACGCAGAACTGATTGTCGGCATTGCAGAAATGATGGCTGAAGGAGAACGCCTCAGGAAACGCCGCCGCTGGTAGGAACGTCCATGTTCTTGTGTCTTCCGCGTGTCGCTACGCGACGTTCACATTAAACCTATAACAAGCAGTTCAGCCACGGATTAACACGGATGCACACGGATTATCAATGAGTTGCCCTTCTCCTCTGACGCACCTTTCTGGTGAATAACGGATTTCCAGCAACGTACTATTTTATCAGTGTACATCCGTGTTAATCCGTGGCTAAGAGCCGTTTTTAGGTTAAAAGCGCTCATGCGGCGCCAAATAACGCCATTGGCCAGGCGGTAATTTGCCCATCGACACCCGCCCTATCCTGATCCGCTTCATGGTCAGCACCTTGAGCCCGACACTGTTGCACATCTGCGCGATCTGGCCGGGTTGTGCGCCTTTGAGAGCGAAGCGCAGCCGGGTTTCGTTTTGCCAGCTGACCTTGGCTGGGGGAAGCGTCCGGCCATTAATAA
>JAUYEK010000154.1 GCA_030691435.1 Sulfuricella sp.
CGACCACGCCGGCGCTGGCGGTGGTCGCGTTTATCATCGGCTTCGGTCTTGGGTGCAGGCACCCTGTCGGCGAAGGGGTTATGCCCCTGCTTGAACTGCACCCTGAGCGGCGTGCCCGTCAGCTCGAACGCCTTGCGGAAGGTGCTTTCCAGATAGCGCTTGTAGCTGGCCGACAGGCTCGCCAGCGAGGTGCCGTGAATAATCACCAGCGGCGGATTGGAACCGCCCTGATGGGCGTAGCGCAGCTTGGGACGAAACGGGCCGGACTTGGGCGGCTGGTGCTGGGTGGTGGCTTCGAGGAGGATGCGGGTCAACCTGGGGGTGGGCATCTTGATCATGGCCGACTCATAGGCCCCGTCGATGGACTTGAACAGGCCGCCCACGCCACTGCCCTGCAGGGCGGAAATATAGTGAAACTTGGCGAACTCGAGAAACTGCAGCTTGCGCGCGATGTCGTTCTTGACCACCTCGCGCCGGTCGGCGGAAAGATCGTCCCATTTGTTGACCGCCACCACCAGTGCACGACCGCTTTCCAGAATGAAGCCAGCGATGTGGGCATCCTGCTCGGACACGTCCTGACGGGCATCCAGCACCAGCACCACAACGTTGGCATCTTCCACCGCTTGCAGGGTTTTCACCACGGAAAACTTCTCGATCGCCTCGAACACCTTGCCGCGCTTGCGGATGCCGGCGGTGTCGATCAGGGTGTAATGCCGGCTGTCGCGCTCGAAATCGATGTAGATACTGTCGCGCGTCGTTCCCGGCTGGTCGAAGGCGATGACCCGCTCCTCGCCGAGCAGGCTGTTGACCAGCGTAGACTTGCCCACGTTGGGGCGGCCGACGATGGCGATCTTGGGGTGATCGTCCTCTTCTTCATCGACTTCATCCAGCGGGAAGCTCTCCAGCGCCAACTCCACCAGATCGTGCACGCCTTCGCCATGCGCTCCCGAAATCACCAGCGGGTCGCCCAGGCCGAGCTCGTAGAATTCGGCGGCCACCACATCGCGCCGCATGCCCTCGGCCTTGTTTACCGCCAGGAATAACGGTCGCCCTGTTTTGCGCAGCTGGTCGGCGATGATCTTGTCCTGGGCGGTCAAGCCCTGGCGCGCATCGACCAGAAAAACGATGGCATCGGCCTCGTCTACCGCCTGCAGGGTCTGCCGCGCCATTTCGTGAAGGATGCCATCCTTCGCCACCGGCTCGAAACCACCGGTATCCACCACCAGATAGGGCCTGTCTCCCATTCGGCCATGGCCGTAATGACGGTCGCGCGTCAACCCCGGCAGGTCCGCAACGAGAGCGTCGCGGCTTCGGGTTAACCGGTTGAAGAGAGTGGATTTGCCGACGTTGGGACGGCCAACCAGTACGAGTGTGGGTTTCATGGATTTGGTTAGGCGTTAGGGGTTAGGGGTGAGGCGAAAAAACGGCGACGGTGCGGATTTTGATCTTTCCCCTCACCCCTCACGAACTTAATTAAGTTTATTGCACAGTTAGCGCGTACAGCCCGCCATTGCGGGTCTGCACCAGGAAACCGCGGCTCAGCGCCACGGGAGGCACGCCGATCTGGCTGCCATCGGTGGCGATGCGTGCTACGAAGCTGCCATCCTCCCGCGCCAGCAGATGGACAAAACCCTGCACATCGGCCACTGCGATATGGCGTCCAAGAGCCAGTGGCGCAGTAGCTTGGCGAGCAAGCAGCTTGTCCTGCTTCCACAGGCTCGCACCGCTATGCTTGTCGAGGGCATGGATAGCGCCGCGGGTATCGCTGACGTAAATGGTGCGATCATCCATCGCCAGGCCGGCGGAACTGGAAACATCACGTGCCCAGAGCAGGTTGCCGCTGGCAATATCGAAGCAGGCGGTACGCCCCTGATAGGCGGTGGCGCAGATCATGCGGTCATCCACCACCGGCAGGCTGCTGATATCGGTCACGCGCTCCAGCTCGGTGGCTCCACGCGGCAGGGCTACGGTCGCTTCCCAACCCAGGTTGCCGGTTGCCAGGTTGAGCGCCACCAGCTTGCCACCGGCGAAACCGGCGAACACCGCACCGTGCGCCACCACCACGCCGGCATTGCTGCGCAGGGCGAGCGCCGGCATGGCGCGCTGGTATACCCACTTGCGCTTGCCATCCCTGGCATCCAGCCCGAAAATGCGGCCGTCGCCGGTACGCACCACCACGATGTCATTGGCCACCTGCGGCGCACTCAATATCTCGCTCGAAAGACGTGCCTGCCAGAGCGCCTGGCCTTTGGCGTCGAAAGCCAGCACCTCGCCCTTGGCGGTTCCCACCGCCACCAGACCGCTGTCCGCACCGACGCCGCCGGAAATCTTGCGCCCGGAATCGATGTTCCACTGCTGCTTGCCGGTATCCGCACTGAAACGGGCAATCTTCCCATCCAGGCCCGCCGCATAGATGCTGTCGCTCACCACAGCGGGAAACAGCACCGTATCCCCGGCCCCACCGACGCGCCCCTGCCAACTCGACCTGAGTTCCGCCGAAGGCTTGAATTCGACCAACGCCGCCGGCTTCTCGCCGGCATCCTTGCCACCCCAAAGACCAAAACCGGTGGAAACCTTCTCTCCCATGCCGCTGCAACCCGCCAACTGGAAAACGGTTGCCAGCACCAGCAGCCATCTTATTGGCTCACTCATCCGCGTTCTCCCAGGCCATCCAGCTTCATTTCCACGACTTGGCGATAAGCGCTTTTTTCATCCATTTTTTCCAGCGCGGCCTGGTAGGCAACACGGGCATCCGCTATCTTGCCCTGAGCCGTCAGCACGTCTCCTTTAAGATCGGAAAACAGGCCGTCAAACGCCTTTTCATGCGACCCTTCCAGGGCTTTAATGGCTTCCTCGTAACTTTTCTCATCCAGCAGGATACCGGCCAGGCGCAACCGGGCGATGTCGCGCGCACCCTCTTCCTTGGCATGATCGATCACCCATTGCAGCTGTGCCTTGGCGCTCTTGGCATCGCCCGATTCGTAGTTAGCGCCGGCCGCAAGCAGCGCGGATCTCGATGCTTGCGGCGTGCCCGGATATTTTTCGATAAGCTGTCCAGCCGCGTCACGGATGCGCTTGGTATCCTTGCTCTGCACCCCGCTTTGCACCGCTTCGTACGCCAGCGCCGCCTGGCGCTGCTGGTTATTCTGGTAGACGCGCCAACCCTGCATGCCGGCCACTACTGCGGCGAACACCGCGACCGCCAGCATCACTGTCGTCCCGTTCCTTTTCCACCAGTCTTTCAGCTCGTCTACTTTTTCCTGTTCTTCAAGATCGTAAGCCATGTTTTTCCCCGTTTAAATAAAGTTAGCGCTGCCCAATCCCGATCAGACCCGCCGCTGAATCCACCGTCATCCGCATCTGCTCTCCCAGATCGCGCAGCGGCTTGAGACTGACTTCCCCTGCCCCAGCCTCGTCGTCACCGACGATCAACGCATAGCGCGCACCGCTGGCATCCGCCTTCTTCATCTGCGACTTGAAGCTGCCGCCGCCGCA
>JAUYEK010000427.1 GCA_030691435.1 Sulfuricella sp.
TACCCAACTTCCGCGGAACTCGCTTTATCGCTTTCAGGCTTAACCCGGATATTTCATGAATTCGCGTGATGATCGCGCAGGATTTTGTTTTGTAGGGGGATTTTGTGAAAGAGTGGCGTAGTTATTCATACGCCCGACTGAACAAAATTTCCATACGAAACAAAAGACCAGCGAGGGCACGTGTAATTTATGAAATATCCGGGTTAACGGCCATGACGCGGTTGCGGCCGCCCTGCTTCGCCCGGTACAGCCCCTGGTCGGCACGCGCCACCAGTTGCTGCGCAAGCGCCTCCACATTCTGGGCACGGTTGCCGTCGTGCAGGGTGGCAACGCCTACGGAGAGCGTGACCGCGAGGGTTTCGTCCCCTTCGCCCTTGAATCGCTGTTCGGCGATGCTGTGGCGAATGCGCTCGGCGATGGTGAGCGCGCTTTCCATGTCAGTCTGCGCCAGCAGGATGGCGAACTCTTCACCGCCATAGCGTCCCAGCACATCGATGGAACGCAGCTGGCCCTTGATCCGCCAAGCCACCTCGCGCAGTATGCAATCGCCGGTCTGGTGGCCGTACTGATCGTTGACATGCTTGAAATGGTCGATGTCAAGGAATAAACAGGAAAGTGGAAACCTCTGGCGCTGGGCGCGACTGACCTCCTCCTGCAGGCGCTGGTCGAAATAACGCCGGTTATGCACGCCGGTAAGAGGATCGGTCAACCCCAGGTGCTTGAGGCGCTCGCTGTTGGTGACGTTTTCCAGGCAGATGCCGACCATCGCCGCAAGGCGGCCGATAAAATCGGTCGCCATGCCAGGTGCAAAGCGCCCCTCGTTACGGCTGCCGAGATTGAGGCTGCCGATCAGTTTTTTCTGCCGCACCATCGGCAGGATGGCGATGCTGGCAGGAGGGGTGTCGCGAGGAAAGAAGGGGGCACGGCTGGCGACGTTATACTGGCCCAGCACCGGCGCCAGCGAAGTGCCGCAAAGGCGGTGAAAACGGGACGGGTTGTCGAGGCACATCAAGCCGGGAAATTCGGTGGCGGGAATACCGAGGTCGATCAGCATGCGCCGCACTTCAAATTCCGGATCGATCAGCGCCAGCGTCACCACGTCCAGATCGAAAGTCTCCTTCATTTCCCGCAGGACATACTGGAGCAGTTCCTTGAAACTGCTGACGCCGAGCATGCGCAACTCCGCATCCTGGAAACGGCGCATCACCTGCTCGTTCAGCCGCGCCTGGGCCACCAGCGTTTCCAGCTGCTGCCGTAGCTCCTGGTTCTCCGTGGGCAAGCGCCTGTTGAGCAAATCGCCGGGCATCTGGCTTATGCCCCCACCACCTCGGCCTTGACGATTTCCAGTGCGTCGCGCATGGTTTCATCGGGTGCCGCATTGATGCATTCAGCCAGCATTTCAGCGGCCTCCAGAGTGTTTTCAGGCAACACACCGGCATCCAGTTCAGCGATGAAAGAGGCGGCCGCTCCGGCAATGCGCAGCAGCGTCTGGCGCTCGCCCATCAGCATTTCAAGCTCGGCGCGCAGCATGGCGATTTCCTGGTCTTTCAACACATGGGGCATTAGTTATTATCCTAAAAAAGCAGTTCAGCCACGGATTAACACAGATATACACAGATTATCAATGAGTTACCATTCTCATTCCAATCACCTTTTGGGTGAGGTGTGAAAATCCTCAACAACACCTTATTTCGCCTAGAGGCGCCCACTTTTGGTATCTGTGTTAATCCGTGTTTATCTGTGGATAAAAGAGGTTTTAAGGATTATCCGTTTCCTGGAATCAATGTATCAGCGTACCACACCCGTGATGAGTTGCGCGTCTGGCAGACCGTGCACAAGCAACCATTTCCTTGCGGCGTCGAGCAGCGACTCGGGGCCGGCCGCATAAACATCGACGCCGCCCAAATCCGGGTAATCATCTGCAATTCGCTGCAACAGGCCGCCGACCAGGCTTTCCTGCCGGCCGGCCGCAGTTTCCAGATCGGCCCCTGCCACCAGCGGCGTGTATTGGAAGTTGTCCAGCGCATCGGCCCAGGCGCGGGGCCAGTTGGAGAGATACAGATTGACCTCGCGCGACACCACCCAGTAGAGGTGCGCCGACTCGGCGACATCCAGCGCCATGGCGTGCTCCAGCAGGCTTTTCACCGGCGCAAAACCGGCTCCGAAAGCGATGAAAATCAACGGTCGGGTGGAATCCTCATGCAGCACGAAACTGCCTTTCGGGCCTTC
>JAUYEK010000440.1 GCA_030691435.1 Sulfuricella sp.
CCCGCCGATTTTTACGACAATGGGATTGTCCCATGTTCCGCTAATACTGTATTCGTAGGCAGCGATTTGATCAATCGGGTCTCTCAACAGTTTTTGCGCCACCAGCGCAGCTATCCCGACCACGGGTCCGCCCAGAAAAGCGCCGGCGACGGACACACCCTCTCCCAACTGGGGAGCCACTCTCACCTTCAGGTTCTGGGTTTCCCCGGCCAGGTCGGTTTCACCCTGCATCTGGACTTGCGCCGCCGGCCCTTCCAGCCTGAAATCATCGGTGCGCGCCACACCGCGGTTGATGCGCGCACTGCCGGAAATCGAGTCGAAGGCGAAACCTTCGCTGAAGATATCGCGAAAATCCAGCGTCAGGCGCCGTGGCAGTGATTGAAGGCTGAGCAGGCCAAGCAGCTTGCCCACGCCCGGCTCGACTTTGAGAAACTGGCCATTCTTCGCTTCCAGCTTCAGATTGCCGGCCAAACTCGGAAAATCGATATCATGGGGACTGCCCGCCCAGGAAAGCTGGCCGTCAAGCTTCGCCGTTCCACGCTTCACCGCTTCCGGATAGCCCAGCCTGGCCAGCAGCTTACCCACATCCTGCGCCTCAAGATGCAGATTGGCGTTGGTCATCGGCCTGCGGCGCCAACCCTGCCACAAGCCATCCATCTGCAGACTGCCGTCCGGGTTGCTGATGCGCAGCTTCTGGATGCGCCAATCCTCATCCTCCTGCACGGCCAGCAGTTCGAGCTTGCCGAGTTTTTTCTGCTTGACCGAGAAACTGTCCGCGATGATATCCAATGCCGGCAGCTCCTTCTCCTGCGGCGCTTCCGTCGGAACCCCCAGCTTCGCCGGAGCTGGATCGGGAATGGTCAGATAACCCAGACGCGCCTGGAGCCGACCGCGCCCCTCGGGGTTCCAGTTCACGCTGCCGGCCAGCTCCCGGCTCTCTATCTTCGCCCGCCAGGTGCTCTCCTGCATTTTGGCACTAATACGCAGGTCGTTAAAGCGTTTGCCGAACGCATCGAGCGCACCGAATTTCAGGTTGAGCCCGGCAAGCCCAGGCAACGGCGACGCCTTGGCCGATGGCTGTCCGAGGAGTCCACGCCAATGATCCAGGTCGAGCAGGGCCAGTTCG
>JAUYEK010000444.1 GCA_030691435.1 Sulfuricella sp.
ATCGCTCAGCACCTCTGGCGACTGGGCGACGTATAGAAGCTGCTTGCCCCGGTACTCGCCCAGCGCGCGCAGCGTTGCCAGTTGCCGCGTGTCAAAGCGCAGTTTGGCGAGGTAGTCCGGCGTCAGTGAGTGCATGGCTCGTGGGGGATTGAGGAAATGGGGTAATCCTAATGCATATTGGGGTATTGCGCCACACCATTACCCCTTTATTTCAGCGATTACCCCATTTAGCAGGAGCCGGAGGGTATCCGAGCTTTCTAAAGTGGTGGACCGAATGAGGATCGAACTCACGACCTCCGCATTGCGAACGCGGCGCTCTCCCAGCTGAGCTATCGGCCCACGTTTGAACGGGCATATTACCTTATAATCAACGGCACTTAAAAGAGCTGTTGAAGGGGTAGAAATGCAAAGCAAGATTTTTTCGCGGATAGGCTGGTTGCTGGTGGCGGTTCTTGGTGCGGCGGCGGTGGGCGGCATCGCCCTTAACCGGGGCGAGAGCATTAACGCCATCTGGTTCATTGCCGCCGCGGCTTGCGTTTACGCTCTCGCCTACCGTTTTTACAGCGCCTGGCTGGCGGCCAAGGTGCTGGTGCTGGATGAAACCCGCGCGACGCCGGCGGAACGCTTCGACAATGGGCGCGACTTCGTGCCGACCAACAGGTGGGTGGTGTTCGGCCATCATTTCGCCGCCATTGCCGGGCCGGGGCCGCTGATCGGGCCGACGCTGGCGGCACAGTTCGGTTATCTGCCGGGCACCTTGTGGATACTGGTCGGCGCGGTGCTGGGCGGCTGCGTGCAGGACATGACCATCATGTTTTTTTCCACCCGCCGCGACGGGCGCAGCCTGGGCCAGATGGCGCGCGACGAGCTCGGCCCGATCGGCGGCATGGCGGCGCTGGTGGGGACGCTGATGATCATGGTGATCCTGATCGCGGTGCTCGGGCTGGTGGTGGTCAACGCCATGAAGCACAGCCCGTGGGCGACCTCGACGGTGGCCGCCACGATTCCGATTGCGGTGATGGTCGGCCTTTACATGCGCAATATCCGCCCCGGGCGGGTGCTGGAAGGGTCGCTGATCGGCCTCGCCCTGTTGCTGCTCGCGGTGGCGGGCGGCGGCTGGGTCGATCACAATGAAACGCTGCGTCCTCTGTTCGACCACGAGGGGCTGACCTTGGCTTGGCTGGTCATCGGCTACGGCTTCCTTGCCGCGATTCTGCCGGTGTGGTTGCTGCTGGCGCCGCGCGATTACCTTTCCACCTTTTTGAAGCTCGGCACGATTTTCCTGCTGGCGATCGCTATCATCATCATGCGTCCGGAGATCAAAATGCCGGCGTTGACCCAGTTCATCGACGGCGGCGGGCCGATCTTCGGCGGCAGCGTTTTCCCCTTCGTCTTCATCACCATCGCCTGCGGTGCGGTGTCCGGCTTCCACTCGCTGATTGCTTCCGGCACCACGCCGAAGCTGCTGGCCAACGAGCGCGACATCCGCATGATCGGCTACGGCGGCATGGTGCTGGAGTCCTTCGTCGCCATCATGGCGATGATTGCCGCCACGGTGCTCGATCCCGGCGTGTTCTTTGCTATCAACAGCCCGGCGGGCGTGGTGGGCAAGGAGGCGGCGGAGGCGGTGGCGAAAATTTCGTCCTGGGGCTTTCCGGTGACGGTGGAGCAGATGGAATTGCTGGCCAGGGATATGGGCGAGAAGACCTTGTTTGCCCGCACCGGCGGCGCGCCTTCGCTGGCGGTGGGGATGGCGAGCATTTTCGGCAGCGCTTTCGGACAGGGGATGCTGGCGATGTGGTACCACTTCGCCATCATGTTCGAGGCGGTGTTCATCCTGACCACCCTGGATGCCGGCACTCGCGTCGGGCGCTTCATGCTGCAGGACTTTCTCGGCAACTTCTCTCC
>JAUYEK010000445.1 GCA_030691435.1 Sulfuricella sp.
GATGACGGTGATTCTGGCCCTGCTGCCAGCAGCGCTGGGCTTGGGTGCCGGCGCCGAAACCAACGGCCCGCTGGCGGTAGCGGTGATCGGCGGCATGATCACCTCGACCCTGCTCACCCTGGTGGTGGTGCCGGCGGCATATTCGCTGGTCGAAAACGCGCTTGAGCGCTTTCGCGCGAAAGAGCATTTCAGTGCAGGGTAACCTTCAGGTTGGCCGGAGCTAAAATGCATTGGCAGGCTATAAGCTGAGGCATCAGGTACACAACCCGAAGTAATCCGACCCGCCAAGGGCTTCAGTCATGTAGGGTGGGCACGTTTTTTGTGCCCACGCGGAGAACCTCCGCTGAACGGGTGGGCACAAAAAACGTGCCCACCCTACCTCCTGGATAATGGTAGGCTAGCAGCGTTTACTCTTCCTTCCTGCTCAACATGGATATCGTTCTGATTCTAGCGGTCATAGCGGTGGTGATCGTGCTGATCTTCGATTACACCAACGGCTTTCACGACGCCGCCAATATCGTCGCCACGGTAATTGCCTCGCGCGCCATGACACCAGCGCAAGCGGTGCTGATCGTCGGCTTCTTCGAGTTCCTCGGCCCGCTGCTGGGCGGCACCGCAGTCGCCAACACCATCGGCAAGTTTATCGATCTTTCGGATTTGCAGGCCTCGGTATCGCTCACCATTATCGTGTGCGGCCTGATTGGTGCAATCGTCTGGAACCTGCTGACCTGGTGGCGCGGCATTCCATCCTCTTCCTCGCACGCGCTGGTGGGCGGGCTGGCAGGCGCGGTGGTGGTCGCGGCCGGCGCAGGGCATGTTGCCTGGGGGTTCGGCGAACTTTTTCTGCACGGCCACTTCACCGGCGTGACCAAGGTGCTGCTGGCGCTGGTGCTGTCGCCGCTGATCGGCTTCTGGGCCGGCTTTGCCCTGCACCGCATGATGCTATTCCTGTTACGGGGCGCCAGCCCGGCGATCAATCGCCATCTGCGCCAAGCCCAGTTTCTGACTGCTGCCGGGCTGGCCTTTTCCCACGGCGCCAACGATGCGCAAAAAAGCATGGGCATCCTCACCCTGGTGTTGCTGCTGGGCGGCTTCATCCATGAATTCGCCGTGCCGTTCTGGGTAATGCTGGCCTGCGCCACGGCCATCACGCTGGGCGTCATGTCCGGCGGCTGGCGCATCGTGCGCACCCTGGGCTTCGCCATCTACAAGGTGCGCCCGCTGCATGCGCTGGATTCCCAGCTCACCTCGGCCGGGCTGATTTTCGCCGCCTCCCTCGTCGGCGCTCCGGTATCCACCACCCATGTCGTCGCCACTTCGATCATGGGTATCGGCGCTTCGGAACGTCCCAAGGCGGTGCGCTGGGCGAAGGCGGAAGAGATTTCCATAACCTGGCTGATCACCATTCCCGGCGCGGCAATAGTAGCGATCGCATGTTATTTCATAGTGCAGCTGACAATGAAATTGATAGGATAAACATCATGAGCGAACAATCCAGATCCTTCTTCTCGGCCCTCTTCGACCGCGTGTTTCCGAAAATGCCCGACTTCTTCAATCTTCTGACCGAACAATGTCAGCAGGTCAGCCATTCAGTTGACGATCTGGTCGAATTCATGGAAACCGGGGACGAAATCCTGGGGAAGCAAATCAAGCAGGACGAGCATGAAGCTGACCTCATCAAAATGCGCAACATCCATATTCTGAACGAGGCCTTTTCCACCCCGATCGACCGCGAGGACATCTACCGGGCAATCGCCGACCTCGACCGGATCGTGACCTACTGCAAAACCACCGTCAGCGAAATGGATGTGCTCGGGGTGACGCCAGACCGCTTCATAGTGGAAAAATCCAAGCTGCTTAAAGAAGGGGTAGACGCCCTTGTTGCGGGCTTTGGCAAGTTGGGGAGCAGTCCCCTGACGGCAGCGAACGATGCCGATAAGGCGCGCAAAGCGCAACGGCGGGTCGAAAAACTATACCGCATCGCCCTGGCCGAATTATTCAAAGGCGATGATTACATCAACATGTTCAAACGCCGCGAAATCTATCGCCACCTCTCCAACGCCGCCCACAACATGGCGCATTGCGCCAACACCTTGCACGACATTGTAGTGAAGATCTGCTGATTCGGTGGGGTGTAGGGTTAAAGCAGGAATACCGTGGCCAGGCCGAGGAAAATAAAAAACCCCCCGCTGTCGGTCACGGCGGTGATCATCACGCTCGAACCCACCGCCGGATCGCGCCCGAGCTTGTGCATGAGCATCGGGATCAGTACCCCCATCAGCGCCGCCAGCACGAGGTTGAGCATCATCGCGCCGGTCATCACCACACCCAGCGCAGCATTGCGGTAGAGGAGCCAGGCGACCAGGCCGATGATGCCGCCCCAGATCAGCCCGTTGACCAGGCTGACCCCGAGTTCCTTGAGGAACAGCTTGCGGATGCCGCTACCCCGAATCTGCCCCAGCGCCAGGGCGCGGACGATCATGGTAGTGGTCTGGTTGCCGGAATTGCCGCCGATTCCGGCGACGATCGGCATCAGCGCCGCCAGCGCCACGATCTTCTCGATAGATCCTTCGAATACGCCGATCACGCGCGAGGCGATGAACGCCGTCACCAGGTTGAGGGCCAGCCAGGTCCAGCGGTTCTGGATGCTTTTCCACACCGTGGCGAAGAGGTCTTCCTCTTCGCGCAAGCCGGCCATCGACAGCTTTTCGCTGTCGGTCTCTTCGCGAATGAAGTCCATCACCACGTCCACCGTCAGGCGCCCCACCAGCTTGTTGTTCCTGTCCACCACCGGGGCGGAAACCAGATCATAGCGTTCGAACGCCGAAGCGGCTTCGCCGGCTTCGTCGTCGGGATGGAAGGTCACCGCATCCTCGGCCATCACCGCCGCCACGCTGGCCTCGGGATCATGGACCAGCAGCCGCTTGAGGGACAACACCCCTCTGAAGTTGTCGTTGCGGTCGACCACGAACAGTTTGTCGGTATGGCCCGGCAACTCACCCAGCCGGCGCAGGTAGCGCAACACCACTTCCAAGCTGATATCGTCGCGGATGGAAACCATGTCGAAATCCATCAGCGAGCCGACCGTGTCCTCCGGGTAGGACATGGCCGACTGCAGGTGGGCGCGGTTCTGGCTGTCGAGCGATTCGAGCAGCTCCTGCATCACGTCGTGCGGCAGGTCGGGCGCGAGGTCGGCAATCTCGTCGGTATCGAGCTGCTCGGCGGCGGCGAGGAGTTCCTCGCTGTCCATGCTGGCGATCAGGGATTCCCGCACCGCATCGGAAACTTCCAGCAGGATGTCTCCGTCGCGCTCGACCTTGACCAGGTTCCAGACCAGCAGGCGCTGCTCCAGCGGCAAGGCTTCGAGGATGTAAGCAATATCGGCGGAGTGAAGCTCGTCGAGCTTTTTCTGCAATTCGGCCAGATGCTGCTTGTGCACCAGCGTCTCGACCAAATCATGGCGCGGCATGTCCTGTTTATGGACGAGCCCTTCCACCAGCTGATGCCTGCTCAGCAGCTCGATGACCTGCTGCAGCGTCTCTTGCAGACTTTCCTGGATCCTGGTTGTTTCAATTTCCGACATGCCGTTGTCCCTTTGGTGCTTGGCTATCAGCGAGCTCGTAGGGTGGGCACGCTTTTGTGCCCACGCGGAAATAATCTCCGCCCACCGCGTGGGCACAAAAGCGTGCCCACCCTACCGATCTATTTTGTGGGGCAAGGAAAAAGGGAGTACCGAAACTCCTGCCGGGATCGGCAGGATCACGCTTTAGCCCGTTTTTCCGCTGTTTTCCAGCGGAAAAACCGTCAAGGCCGAAGCGCGTTGAGGGAGTAACCGCTAGAACAAAAAGTTTGCTGCGAAACTGCTACAACTATGACTGTCCAAGGTGATGGACCTTTTAAGTATGAAAACGCGTGAATTTTAATCGCCACCGGCTACTTCTGTCAATTTTGACACATCGAACTAACGGCCATGGCGAACAACCGCCCCGGATAGTGAACAGCGGTTCACCATGGCTGTTTCCCTCTCTCCTGGCTCTCTCCCAGAGGGAGAGAGGGACAAAGTCTCGCTTCGCGAGTTTTACGTTAAGGCGCCTGCACCTGGTTCATCCGCGCCAGGATAATGCCGGTTTTTCTTTCCAGGCCGCGTGCATTGCGGTGGCTGTCGTAATAGCGCGGATTGGGCACCATCGAAGCAAGCCTGGCAGACTGCTCGGCGGACAGAGCGGACGCGCTGGTCTTGTAGTAATGGCGCGCCGCCGCTTCGGCGCCGAACACGCCGTTGCCCCATTCGATGACATTGAGGTAGATCTCGAGAATACGGCGCTTGCTCATCATCTTTTCCAGCATCACGGTGATCACTGCCTCCTCGGCCTTGCGCCAGAATACCTTCCGGGAAGAGAGAAACAGGTTCTTGGCCAGCTGCTGGCTGATGGTGGAGCCGCCGGCGACGATCCTGCCTTTTTTCAGGTTCTTTTCGTAGGCCTTCTGGATGCCCTCCCAGTCGAAGCCTTCATGGTCGAGGAATTTGGAGTCTTCGGCGGCGATCAGGGCGCGCTTGAGATTGTTGGAGATGCGGTTGTAGGGCACCCACTGGTGGCGCAGCCCGGCGCTGGGGTTTTTATTTTGCAGAACTTCCAGCCGCTGCTCCATGAAGGCGCTGGTGGAGGGGTTGTGGTCGACCCACCACCAGATGTGGGCGAATATCCACAGCTGGTAGATCAGCACCACGGCCACGAACAGGGCGATGCCGCGCCACAGCCAGCGCCACAGGAAACTCAGCATGTTCAGATCAGTTGGCCGCAAAAAGGCACAAAAATCACAAAATTTCTCATCGTTAATTCGACCGTTCTCATGTTTTACGTTTGTGCTTTCTGTGCTTTTTTGTGGCTATAGCTGTTTAAGCTTGGCAATCACCGATGAGGTTTGCGGCCGCACGCCGCGCCACAGGAAGAAGGATTCCGCCGCCTGCTCGACCAGCATGCCGAGGCCGTCGGCCAGATGCTCCGCGCCATGGGTTTGGGCGAATTGCAGAAACGGCGTCAGGCCCTTACCGTACATCATGTCGTAGGCCAGCGCCCCCGGCGCGAACACGCCCTGCGGCAAGGGAGGCAGCGCATCGCTCAGGCTGCTGGAAGTGGCATTGATCCCGATATCGAACAGGCTCCCCGCCAGCCGCGCATAATCGCCACCCTCGACCGGGCCATAAGCGGCGAAGCGCCGCTCGAGCTCGACAGCCTTTTCCGGTGTGCGGTTGGCAATGACCAGCCGCTCCGGTTTCTGCAGCAGCAAGGGCAGCAGCACGCCGCGGGCCGCGCCGCCCGCGCCCATCAGCAGCACGCGCTTGCCCTCGAAGGGAATGCCCCGATTTTCCCGAATATCCCGCGTCAGTCCGGCGCCATCGGTGTTGTCACCGAGTATCGTGCCGTCCGGCTCGAACTTCAGGGTATTTACCGCTTCCGCCAGACGCGCGCGATCGGTCAGGCGGGTTGCCAGTTTCCAGGCTTCCTGCTTGAATGGCACTGTCACATTAAGCCCCTTGCCCCCTTCCGCCCGAAACTGCTTCACCGTGCCGGCAAAGTCATCCAGCGGCGCGAGAATTGCCGTGTATGCCATATCCTGGCCGGTCTGGCGCGCGAACTCGGCGTGTATCAGCGGAGACTTGCTGTGGGCGATAGGGTTGCCGACAACGGCGTAACGATCGGTCATGAGTGTTTCACATTTTAACCTGGAAAAAGTGGATAACCACAGAGTATACGAAGAAAGGCCATGTTGAATCTTTATATGGACTCACTCAATCAAAGTGAATACCGCAACAGCAACGATCCGACTAATGGTTTGATCATTTGCTTGCTGTTGAGCGTGTCGAGGAACTCGGCCAGTCCCGCTCGAATAGCAGAGTTAGGCCAGAAAACCTTGGTCTCCTGTTGTTCCGATCTCTACTATTCATCATTTGGCGCTGATCCATCATCTGAAAGCGTTGCGTCCTCAACCCGTGTTATAAAGCGTTCGTGATCCCCGATTTTGAACACGATATTACCTTCAATCATGCGTGCTTCAAGGTCGAGCAACCTAAGCCGTTTTCTCTCTGTGTCTCCATCCATCTCGACTTCGAATGCAGAAATTTCAGAGATCGGTATCCGAACGTACCGCTCGATAAATGTCGCCATGATGCCGCCAGCCTCTTCTTCGAGATGTGCCCATGCGTCATTCCCGATATACGCATGCCCACCCTTCGCCTCGAATTCAGCTTGTAAGTCGCGGAGTCTGGGATTCGGCGTGGGATCGAGGACAACAAGGACTGGTATTGCACCTGAATTAGCGCAGTCCTCTGCAAACTGAAGTTCTTCACCGAATCTGCCTTGCCCGCTTGCGGCAATGGTGACACGAAGCTTGAACTCGTAGGCGAGTGGTCTGCCGTCAGGTCTGATCTTCCAGCAATCGACTTGCCGCCCTTTGCTGTGATCGTCAGTGCGCTTCACCACTTTTGACCGGGCACTCATTGGCTCACCACCGATGGCCGCAGCAAGAACCGGTTCAAAAAGATAACCGGTTTCCTGAGCAGACCGGTTATCAAGATCGTAGAAAAACTTTCGCCATGTAAGCCATGATGCGAGCGCTTCCGTATCAAGGCGGCCATATTCAACCAACGCGCGTGGCGATACTTGAACCATCGTCGGCATTGGCTGCGCAGAGAGAATCATTGCGTACTTTCGTCGGCGCTTGTGTAGTTCTGAAAGACACCGTAGATAGGTCACGAAGTCCGGTATCTGCTTAATTCCAAGACGCATTAGTTCGATATGCTCGTACTCGTCGAGTTGAATAGGTTCTATGAACCAATCATCAGGAACTGAGTAGTAGTCATGATTCGGCGCGATCTTCACAGAAGTGCCTGGGCGCGCCTTGTCAAGCTGCGCAAGCCTACCGGTGTCGCGATAAACGACGCCGATCAGTTTCGCCAACTCGCTTGGGGTCATGACCACTGGAAGATTCGTAGCAGTTCCAAGTGTCATTACCTTTGTCAGAAGCTTGGATTCCTCAGCGTCGAGTTTCAGAGAGCAATTCTTCATGCAAGATCCAGTTCTTGTTGTAGGAGGCTATTGAGCATCAGCTCGGTTTTCTGGAGCGCTTCGCTCATACCCGTTGCTTCGGTCAACACAAAACCAAGAAGGCGAGGCTCCAGTCTATGTGATGGAGGTTGAATGTCGGAGCCGAATGCACCATCTAATGCTTGCAAATGTCTCGCAATTGCAGCGGCTGCTAGAGGCGGTACAGCATTTCCAATTTGCTGCGTAACACTTGCCGCATTACCATGGAACCGATACTGGTCAGGGAAAGTTTGAATTCGCGCACATTCACGAATGGTCAGAGGTCTGTGTTCGTGCGGATGAATGAATTCCCTTGGTGCCGCCCCCGTGATAGTTAGGCTCTGTAAGTCACCATGCAGTCTTTTAATGCCGGAGGGTGCGCCACCTCGTTTTTCAGAAGGGGTGCCGTCCATTACACGACGAAATGCACGCCGCTTAAAACTGTCATGCCAATATTCTTCCGGCAAGTCCTTCATGGTCTGCCCTGGCTTGAGTAATGCGCACCGTTCTTCATCCTTGGTGTCTGTTGAATGAAAGTGCTCCGTGACGCCTCCGCTGTTGTTGTCAACGCGCATTAATTGGTCAAAAGAGTTAACCGCTTCTGCTGCGGAGTAGGGAACTGTCGCCGATCTTGATCGTGCGGCTACGCCAAGCCCATCAAGCGCTTGGTCGAGCGTGGGTGCAAACGGCTTAGAACTCCGTTTTTTGGACTTGCCCGAGTCATATGAATACATTTCGGAGGGTAGGCTGAAATCCACTCCCAAGCGATTGCCGATGATAAGCACGCGCTTTCGCGTCTGTGGAACCCCATAGGCAGCAAGGTTAGTTTTGTGGATTCGTACCGAGTAGCCAAGCCCCAAGAACGCGCGCACCAGAGAAAAAACAGCAGTGCCATGATCTGACGTTAGTAGCCCCTCCACATTCTCGAAAATAAACCACCTTGGGCGGGCTTCGGCGACTATGCGAAGGTAATTGAAGATCAGTCTGTTGCGTGGGTCTTGTGCATCACGTGCACCAGCCGTGCTAAAGCCTTGGCAGGGTGGGCCTCCAATAACTGCGAATAGCTCCTTTGGGCCCAATACATCCCGAAAAAAACTTGGCTCAACAGCTGAAAGATCAACATTGTGGCATGTGCTTCCAATGTTTTCTTCGTATGTGGCGCAAGCATCCTTGTCAATTTCGGCACCGCAAATCGGAGGCAATCCGGCGCTAGCAAATCCATAAGAAAAGCCACCTGCTCCAGAGAAAAGGGATAGAACCGAATCTGACTGCGAGCGAGCGCTTAACATAAATTGTGACCACCTCGGATTTACTGTTGCTGTTGCACCATGGAATCGAACCAAGGTTTTTGGGTTTAAGCATGTCGAATTATAAGGCAAAAGCTCTATGATTTGCGTATCATAACGTCCCGAACCCATTGCTTCTTAATCTTAATATTCCCGATGCTCCACTACACCGCCAAACCGCACGCAGAAATCCACCCCGACCGGATCGGGCGCTTTCAAGCCGCGCAAAAAGTGACCTGGATCAGCGTTGCGGTGAACGTGGTGCTGACCGTACTGCAGATCGTGGTCGGTCTGTTCGGAAAATCCCAGGCCCTGGTCGCCGACGGTCTGCATTCCCTGTCCGACCTGCTGTGCGATTTCCTGGTGCTGTTCGCCAACCGCCATGGCGCGCGCGACGCGGATGAAGAGCATCCTTACGGCCACGGCCGCATCGAAACCGCCACCACCCTGGCTCTCGGGCTGATTTTGCTCGGTGTTGGTGGCGCGCTGTTCTGGGGCGCAGCGGTCCGTCTGCAAGACCCCGCCGCGCTGCAAAAAGTCCACGTCGCCACGCTGTGGATCGGCATCCTGACCCTGGCCTGCAAGGAAGCGCTGTTCCGCTACATGCTGCATGTCGCGCGCAAGCTGCGCTCGCAGATGCTCGAAGCCAACGCCTGGCACGCCCGCTCCGACGCCGCCTCGTCGCTGGTGGTGGTGGCGGGCATCGGCGGCAACCTGCTCGGCTTCACTTCGATGGACATCCTGGCTGCGGTGCTGGTGGCGGTCATGATCATGCGCATGGGCTGGAAACAGGCATCCCAGGCAATTTCCGAATTGATCGACACCAGCCTGGACAAGAAAGAAGTGGAAGCGATACGCGCCACCCTGCTCGCCACCCCCGGCGTTCATGGGGTGCACGAATTGCGCACCCGCCGCATGGGGGATCGCGCGCTGGTGGACGCGCACGTGCTGGTAAACTCGCGCATCAGCGTCTCGGAAGGGCACTATATTGCCGAAAACGCGCGTACGCGCGTACTCAAACAGCACCATGCGCTCGATGTGCTGGTGCATATCGATCCGGAGGATGATTCTTCCACCAAGCCCAACCAGCACCTGCCTAGCCGCGAAGCCTTGATCGCCCATCTGGAACAGCGGCTGGGGCAGGCGCTGCCCAGGCATGAAAAAGTGGCATTGCATTATCTGGATGGAAAAGCGGAAGCCGAAATCTTCCTCGCCAGCGATGTCAGCAGCGAACAGGTCGCCGCGCTCAAAGCCGCCATCGCCGACCGGCTTCTGGACGATCCATTTTTTGCCGCCATTCATCTGCACCAACGCCATGCACCATAATGGTGCATTATGCGCCTTTTTTGCACAATTCCGGTGCAAGTCAAAACTGGCGCCCTTCACGTTTGCCCCTTCTCCCTTTGGGAGAAGGTTGGGATGAGGGTAGCTCCCAATTCGGCGGACCACCCTCACCTCAATCCTCTCCCGCTCGCGGGAGAGGAGGCAAACGTAAAAGGCGCTTGTTTTGACCGGCAGTTATGGCACAATGCTTTTTTTATGTTTTTGCCTGGCATGTTTCATGCTAACTTGCCTCCCAGTAGCAAAAACCCAGAATTCGAAGTCATTTTTTTGCAAACTTTTAGATAGTTAGGAGATAAAACATGGCAGTCGCCGACGTTTTGAAAATGATCAAGGACAACGATGTTAAATTCGTTGACCTGCGCTTTACCGATACCCGCGGCAAGGAACAGCACGTTTCCATTCCCGCCCACGTGGTGGACGAAAACTGGTTCGAAAGCGGTCACGCCTTCGACGGCTCCTCCATCGCCGGCTGGAAAGGCATTCAGGCGTCCGACATGCAGCTGATGGCCGACCCGGAAACCGCCAACATGGATCCGTTCTTCGACGAATCCACCTTGATCATGTCCTGCGATGTGGTGGAGCCTTCCGACGGCAAGGGCTATGACCGCTGCCCGCGCTCCATCGCCAAGCGCGCCGAAGCCTACCTGAAATCCACCGGCATC
>JAUYEK010000446.1 GCA_030691435.1 Sulfuricella sp.
CACCATCGGCCGCACCTGTTCGATCTTGCCAGTCACCGTCGCATCCGGTGCGGTCGGCGTGGAAAGCTTGACCACCTGACCTACCTTGATGCGCTGCGCGGCGGTTTCAGGGAAAGGCAGGCGGATGCGCAGATTTTCGCTGGTGGAAAGCTGGAACACCGGCTTGCCGAGATCAATCCAGTCGCCCACCGACACCATGCGGTTGTCGATTCGCCCATCCACCGGCGACACGATGCGGGTGCGGGAAAGATTCTTGGCGGCACGGACGTTCTGCTCGCGCGCAGCGACGTTCTGGGCTTCATAACCTTCCAGCAGGGAAGGCGAAATAAAGCCCTTTTTGGCCAATTCGCGATAGCGTTCGGTGAGCCTGCGCTGGCTGGTTGCCTGGGCTTCCAGGCGCTTTGCATCGGCGGAAAAATCGGTGGCATCGATTTCGGCCAGCAGTTGCCCCTTCTTTACCGGGTCGCCTATTTCGACATGGACCTTGATAATGCGCCCCGCCACTTCGGCGCCCACCTTGGGCGCAGTGGAGCTGTCCGCCTCGCCGACCGACTGCTCCAGCACCTGCATGGTGCGGGATTGCGCCTGGGTGACGGTGATGATCGCCGGCGGCGGGCCTTTCTTCTGCTCTTCGGGCTTCTTGGCGCAGCCCGGCAGCAGCAGGGCTGCGCCAAGCAGGCAGGGGATCAGGATCGATGGGGTTGTTCGCATATTGTTAGTCCAAGGTTTCATCAGGGTTAGGGCAGGATTCCGCGCAGCAGAATATCCACCAGCATCGTGCTGTAACTCTCCGGGGCGTCGGTGAAGCTGACGTCGGGGAAATGGCGCAGCACTTCGCGCGACTGGAAAAAGAACACGTCGGCGCCGATCAGCAGAGTGGCCAGCATGGCGGGATCTATGCCTTTGCGCAGCTCGCCTTTTTTCTGGCCGGTGCGCAGGATTTCCACCAGGCGCGCGAAATTCTGGCCGAATACCTGCTCGGCGAATTCCTTGCCGCGTTGCGGGCCGTTTTCCAGCAAGTCGCGCTGGATCAGCCGGGAGATTTTTTCGTCGCGCAATATGTTGGCCAGGTGCGATTGCGAGAAGTCGCGCAGGCGTTCGACCAGGGCGCCGGAACCGCTGCCGAGCTGATCGATCTGACTGCCGGATTCGCTACAGGCGGTTTTCAGCACTTCGAGATAAAGCGCGTTTTTCGATTTGAAGTGATGAAAGACATTGGCTTTACTGACACCGGCGCGCTCCGCGATGGCATTCATCGATACCGCGTTGAAGCCGGATTCGGCAAACAGGTCCTTGGCCGCAGCAAGGATACGCTCGACCGCATCCGGGCCAGATGTAGATAAGTTGGGGGTGGGTTCTACCAGAGGCACAGCCGGTCTCTCTTAAGTCAGGAAAATAGAAGACAAATTAGCACTGACTGACCGGTCGGTCAATATTGCGGGAAATATTTTTTAAGCGGGGGGGGGAATCTTGATGGGGAAAAAATAAAACATAACGGCGGGGTTAAAACCCGCCGTTATGCTGGACTAAAGTTGACTACTTTCTCGCTGCAGCTGCAGCTACAGCTGCAGGTGCTGCAGCAGGTTTGGCAGCAGCAGCTTTTTTAACCGGAGCTTTTTTGGCGACGGTTTTTTTCGCTGCAGGTTTCGCAGCGGGTTTGGCCGCAACTTTTTTCGCCGGTGCTTTTTTAGCGGGCGCTTTTTTAGCTGCGGTAGTTTTGGTTGTGGTCGCCTTTTTAGCGGCGGGTTTTTTCGCTGCTGTCTTGGCTACGGTTTTGGTGGCAGCGGCCTTGGTTGCTGTTTTCTTGGCTGCTGGTTTTGCAGCGGCAACTTTTTTCGCCGGTGCTTTTTTAGCTGCGGTAGCCGGTGCGGCCTTGGCTACAGGTTTGGTTGCGGTCGCTTTGGCGGATGCCTTGGCGGGAGACTTGGTCGCTTTCTTTGTTGCCATTTGCTGACTCCTTATTAAAGTTATCTCGAGTGCATTTTTATTTTGGCACTGTTAGCAAATCCAAAATAAAGCGGCAGCACTGAACAACTGATTGCATCACCTTGTTGTTCCTCTCCGTTAGGACTGCATGACCGAGAGCATGTTTCCGCCTTGCGCTTAAATTCTATTCCAATTATTTAAAAATGCACAACAGATAAAATGGCATTACAAAAAAATAATCATTGGAAATAGACGAGCTTAACGAAATGTTTGAATGAATTTTTTCTGGCGAGATGCGGCGGGCATTGAAATGACAATGGATTACGCCAGCCATGGGCAATGTTTATGGGCTATATTTTTCCGGCGCGTGGATGTATGGGACATGAAAAATAATTAAGGGAGTAGCCGTTCCAGCGCGAATAACTGTGAAATTTTTTCTCGTTCGCGAATCAAATATTTGTTGTTTTTCCGCACCATAATTTCGGCGGCGCGCGGTCGAGTGTTGTAGTTGGAGCTCATGCTCATGCCATAGGCACCTGCCGACAGCACCGCCAGCAGGTCGCCTTCGGCGAGATGCAGGTGGCGATCATGGCCAAGAAAATCGCCGCTCTCGCATACCGGGCCGACGATTTCATAGCGCTGCGTAACGCCGGTGTTTTCCTTGACGGGAAGGATCGCGTGATAGGCATCGTAGAGCGCGGGGCGCATCAGATCGTTCATCGCGGCATCGACGAGGGCGAAATTTTTTGTTTCGCCATGCTTGAGATATTCCACTTTGGTGAGCAGCAAACCGGCGTTGCCAACCAATGCGCGGCCGGGTTCGAGCAGAATCCTGAACTTGCGACCGGCGAGTTTTTCCAGCAGCGTGTCTGCGTAGTCGGTCACCGACGGCGGCGTTTCGTCGCTGTAGCAAATTCCCAGGCCGCCGCCGAGGTCGAGGTGATGAATCGCTATGCCTTGTTTTTCCAATGCATCGATCAGCAGCAGAATTTTGTCGAGCGCATCGGCAAAGGGCGAAACCTCGGTAATTTGCGAGCCGATATGGCAGTCGATGCCGACCACTTCCAGGTGCGGCAGATCGCGCGCCTTGCAGTAAAGCCGGACGGCATCGGTATAGGCGATGCCGAATTTGTTGCCCTTGAGACCGGTGGAAATATAGGGATGGGTTTTCGGGTCGACGTCGGGATTAACGCGCAAACTGACCGGTGCGCGCCGGCCCATTTCGCCGGCAACTTTATTCAGGCGTTCCAGCTCGCTTTCCGATTCGACGTTGAAGCACAGGATGCCTGCTTCAAGCGCATGGCGCATTTCATCCGCAGTTTTTCCGACACCGGAAAACACCACTTTTTTCGCATCGCCGCCAGCCGCCAGAACGCGCGCCAGCTCACCGCCGGAAACGATGTCGAATCCTGCGCCGAGGCGCGCGAAAAGATTGAGAATGGCGAGGCTGGAGTTGGCCTTCACCGCGTAGCAGATCAGATGGTCGCGCTCGGCGAAGGCCGAGTCGAAACTCTGATAGGCTGCGGTTAATGCGCCATGGGAATAGACATAGCAGGGTGTGCCGAACTCTTCGGCAATGCGGGAAAGCGGGACGGATTCGACGCACAATTCGGAATCATGGCGGGAGAAGAATTTCATGGTTTTTTCTCCTCGGCGGCAGGTTGCGGTGCTGCCGGAGTCGTGGCGGCAGGCGCCTGATCGGGCGCGGGCAGATAGAGCGGACCTTTGTGGCCGCAACCCTGGAGCAGTAAAACAAGCAGAGCTGGCAAAAAAACGAAGCGCATATTATTCTCGGAAGACTAGTAAGTTTGCGCATCATCTTATCACAAGGAAAACTCGAAATGACCGAGAGCGAATTCAACAAACTGGCGGACGAAACACTGGCCAGAATCGAGCAGTCACTGGACGACTGCGACACGGACATCGACTACGAGATGAACGGCGGGGTTCTGGAGTTGAGCTTCGAGAATGGCAGCAAGATCATCGTCAACCGGCAGACGGCGGTACGGGAAATTTGGGTGGCGGCGAAATCGGGGGGGCATCATTTTTTGTGGAGGGATGGGGCGTGGCATGATACGCGGGATGGGGGGGAGTTGTTTGCGGCGTTGGGGAAGTATGCGAGTGAGCAGGCGGGAGAGGCGGTAAGTTTTTGATTGGCGAGCAAGGGGTTGATTTTCCTGCGGCGCAATACACAGCGAGGGGCCTTTCCTGAATCGGGTTAATTTGACCTCGGCCCCTTGCTCTCTTTACTTACCGAATGTCGATGGAGCGCGCGCATGGCTAAAGGCTGGCCTCTTCTCCCCAGACCTGATGCATGCTGAAATGGATATTGGCCTGGTCTTCGCGCAGCGTTTCCTTGATGGCCAATATCTCGTTACTGGTATCCCTCTTGATCGGGATGGCCAGCGGCGCGCCGCGCGGCCCGACCAGGGCATGCACGACAGGTGCCGCGCCGCTCTCCCCTGTTTGGGAGACAACCCCGATTTCTCCGTTGGTCAGCCGCACGAAAGTGCCTGGCGGGTAGATGCCCAGTTCCTTGATAAAGTGGGCCGCAAGCAACGGGTCTATGCCTTTCCCTTTTTCAAGAAAGATGTCGCGCAGCGCAATATTGGGCAACGTCGATTTGCGAAAATCCCGGGCGGAAACGCAGGCGCAGTAGCGGTCTGCCAGGGAAATGATCTTGGCGGGCAGGGGGATGTCCTTGCCGCCTTTGCCGGAAGGGTAGCCCGTGCCGTCTTCGTTTTCGTGGTGGTTGAGGACGTATGCCAGCCAGTTCGGATCACGGACTCCTGCCGATTCCAGCAATTTCACCCCGTCCTCGGGATGCTTGTGAATGAGCGCGACCAGGTCGTTGGAGAGAGCGTACTGTTTGCGTTCCAGTTGCGCGTGATGCTGGATCATGCCGACGTTCATGGTCAGCGCCGCGGCGGCAAGCGAGGGGACTTCCTTGGGCGCGATCGCCATGGATCGCGCAATCAATATCGAAATCACGGCGGTATCGACGCAGTGTCTTACCGGGTAGTCGCCTGCCTGTTGATTGAGCAAGACACAGGCGATGGCAATGTTGGGGTTCAGGTCGACGGCATGGCACACCAGTATTGCGACTTCCAGCAGTTTATCGGGAAAGTCGGCTTCGTTCTGCACGTTGAAGAGCAACCGGTTCAGCCGCTTGTTGGCGTGATTGATCAGCCGCAGAACAGAAGGCGCTTCTACCTCCTGGGTGGCGGCGCTTGGCCCGTGAGCAGGGTTT
>JAUYEK010000447.1 GCA_030691435.1 Sulfuricella sp.
GTTGCAGGCGGCGGATATCCTGATCTACCGCGCCAACCAGGTGCCGGTGGGCGAGGATCAGGTGCCGCATATCGAGTTTACGCGCGAGCTGGCGCGGCGCTTCAACCACCTCTACGGGCGTGAGCCGGGATTCGAGGAAAAGGCGGAAGCCGCAATCAAGAAGCTCGGCGGCAAGCGCGCCAAGCTTTACGAGGAACTGCGTACCCGCTACCAGCAGGAGGGCGACGAGGAGGCGCTGGAATCCGCACGGGCCTTGCTCAATGACCAGCAGAACCTGTCCTTGGGCGACCGCGAGCGGCTGTTCGGCTATCTCGAGGGTGGCGGCAAGATGATCCTGGCCGAGCCGCAGGCGCTGCTCACTGCGGCTTCAAAAATGCCGGGGCTGGATGGGCAGAAGATGTCGAAATCCTACAACAACACCATTTCCCTGCGCGAGGATGAAGACAGCGTGGCGAAGAAAATCCGCACCATGCCGACCGATCCGGCACGGGTGCGGCGCACCGATCCCGGCACGCCGGAGAAATGCCCGGTATGGCAGTTCCATTTGGTCTATTCTGAAGAAGGCCGGAAGGAATGGGTGCGGCAGGGCTGCACCACCGCCGGTATCGGTTGCCTGGAGTGCAAGCAGCCGGTGATCGACGCCGTGCTGGAAGAGCAGAAGCCGATGCGCGAGCGGGCGCAGATGTACATGGACGACCCCACCTTGGTTCGCAACATCATTTCCGACGGTTGCGAAAAGGCGCGCGAGCTGGCATCCGAAACCATGCGCGATGTGCGGGAGGCGATGGGGTTGAATTACGGTTAGAGCTCCAGTTTTCAGATGGTAGGGTGGGCACGTACTTGTGCCCACGCGGAAATCAAACTGCGTGGGCAGACGAAACCCACGTCTGCCCACCCTACATTAGCGCTATGCTAGGGATACCATGCCAAGAAAAAAGAAAACTACGCTAGACCAGGAACTCCTCGAAGGTGAGGTGCTGCGTTCCACGGATGTCGAAGAGGAAGCTGCAGCGCTGGTTCCTGCCGGCATTTATCCCACTACGCTTTACCTGCTGCCCCTGTCGGAGCGCCCCTTCTTCCCTGCGCAGACCCTGCCGTTGCTGATGAACGAGGGGCCGTGGCTGGAAACGGTGAAGAAGATCGGCGAAACGCGACAGCAGATGGCGGGAATCATCCTGGTCAATCTTCCCCACACCGAAGGGGCCAGGCCGGGGGATTTCTATTCCATCGGCACGCTCGTGCGGATGCATCACCCGGTACGCGCCGAAGGCAAGATCCAGTTC
>JAUYEK010000448.1 GCA_030691435.1 Sulfuricella sp.
CCAGATCAAGAACACGCCCGACTCGCGCCGCCTGATCGTCTCGGCCTGGAACGTGGCCGACGTGGACAAGATGAAGCTGCCGCCGTGCCATGCCTTTTTCCAGTTCTATGTTGCTGACGGCATGCTGTCCTGCCAGCTTTATCAGCGCAGCGCCGACATCTTCCTCGGCGTGCCGTTCAACATCGCGTCCTACGCCCTGCTCACCCTGATGGTGGCGCAGGTGTGCGGCCTCAAGCCGGGGGATTTCGTCCATACCCTGGGGGACGCCCACCTCTACCTCAACCACCTCGACCAGACCCGCGAGCAGCTTGCGCGCGCGCCGCGCCCGTTGCCAACGATGAAGCTCAACCCGGCGGTGCAGAGCATTTTCGACTTCAAATACGAAGACTTCACCCTCGAAGGCTACGATCCCCACCCGGCGATCAAGGCGCCGGTTGCGGTGTAAGCATTGCCCTGCATTGCCTGCATCGAAAAATC
Source organism: Sulfuricella sp. (assembly GCA_030691435.1). Classification (GTDB taxonomy): domain Bacteria; phylum Pseudomonadota; class Gammaproteobacteria; order Burkholderiales; family Sulfuricellaceae; genus Sulfuricella. The sequence goes on from JAUYEK010000448.1 coordinate 478, forward strand.
CCCTGAACCCGCAAATCAATAATTGCAGTTTCACATTCCGCAATGGTATAAATACCCATCGTCTGCACCATGAAAATCAGCCCGTCGGCACGGAGAAAAACACGCCATGAACTGGATCAAGCACAGCATCCGCAACAAACTGTTTCTGATATCGGGCACGGGAACGACCCTCCTCCTCGCCTCCTCCCTGCTCGGACTATGGCTCGCCTGGGGTCAGATTCAAACGCTCGAGCAGGAAGTGGCCGCTTACCAGAATGCCGGGCAACAGGTTCAGGCTGCTTCACAACCCCCCAAAACCCAGATTAAGGCCAGGGCAGGCGCCCAGAACGGCATCATGATCAGCCTCGGGCTGATGGCAGCCGCCATAGTCATAGCATTCTTCGCCTTCCTGTGGCTGGTGCAGAAAAACATCCTGAACCCCGCAAACCAGCTGGTTCAAGACCTGGACAGGCTCGCCAGGGGCGATTTTTCATCCGCCATCTCCTGCACCACGGATGACGAACTCGGCAAGATCGCGGCCAGCGCGGAGCAAATTCGTATTGACCTCGGCGGCGTCATCGCCAAGGTTAACAACATAACGGCAAAAGTCTGCAGCACCGCGTCCAGGCTTTCCGACACGGCAAGTATGGTTACCTCCGGCTCCAACCAGCAGAGCGAAGCGGCTGAAGCCACGGCTGCGGCGGTTGAGGAAATGGCCGTCAGCATCAGCTCCGTCGCGGAAAATGCAGACAATGTAAACCGGATTTCCCGGAGCGGGATGGAACATACCGTAAAGGGCAACGAAAGCCTGTCCGAATTGATCGGGGAAATCACTACCGTGGAGTCTTCCGTCGAGGAAATCGCCGCAGCGGTGTCTGAATTCATCCGCAGCACGGAAGCCATTACCAATATGACGCGGCAGGTCAAGGACATTGCGGAACAGACCAATCTGCTGGCGCTCACCGCGGCAATCGAGGCCGCGCGGGCAGGCGAGCAGGGGCGCGGGTTTGCCGTGGTGGCGGACGAAGTGCGTAAACTGGCGGAAAAATCGGCGCAATCCGCCAGCCAGATCGATCAGGTCACGATGACGCTCGGTTCGCAATCCGCCGCCGTGGCACACGCGATCCAGCATAGCCAGAAGTCATTGCAAACCAGCCAGGATTACCTGGAAAACGTCGCCATGGTATTGGGCGAGGCCAATCAGTCAGTGGTCCAGTCAACCGAGGGCGTGGAAAATATCGCCCGGTCCGTGAACGAGCAAAAAACGGCCAGCCACGAAATCGCCCAGAACGTGGAAAGAATCGCGCAAATGACTGAAGCGAACAGGTCGGCAATTCAGGAAAATGCTGCCGCCACGCGCCACATGGAGCAACTGGCCGACGATCTGCGCGGAATGGTAAGCCATTTCAAAGTATAAGTTTCCAAGAAAAATATGGGCAAACCCCGCCTTTCCATCATCGCCGCGATGGCGAAAAACCGCGTCATCGGCATAGCCAACACCCTGCCCTGGCGCCTGCCGGAAGACCTCAAGCATTTCAAGGCGCTTACCCTGGGACACCACATCCTGATGGGACGCAAGACCTGGGAATCGCTGCCGGGGAAACTGCCGGGGCGCACTTCCGTGGTCATCACCCGCTCCAGGGATTTGCAGGCGCCGGGCTGCATCGTGGTGAATTCGATCGAGGGTGCGATTGCCGCTTGCAGCGGCGACGACGAGGTTTTCTTCATCGGCGGCGCGGAGCTTTACCGCCAGGCACTGGATGTCGCCGACCGTATCTACCTCACTGAAATCAAGGCGGATTTCGCGGGTGATGCGTGGTTCCCCGAGTTCGACACGAACCTGTGGCAGGAAACCGGGCGCAATCCCTGCAAATCCGAAAACGGGCTGGAATGCGATTTCGTGGTTTATGATAAAACACGTTAACCGAAAAACCAGCCACAGAGCTCACAGAGATTGACATCGTTTCGCTCTCTCTGCGAGCTCTGTGTTCTCTGTGACTTGAACTGCTTATTCTAGGTTTATCCCGGATTGTTCATTGGGATGCTCGTGTCTGTAGGAGCGGCGCCCACGCCGCGAA
>JAUYEK010000449.1 GCA_030691435.1 Sulfuricella sp.
CAGGGTACGGGCGGAGAGGATGGCGGACTTGCCCACTTCTTCGAACGGCACGCCGTCGTACAGATTCTTCAGGGTATGTTCGAGGATCGGTTGCGGAGTAACGGCTGCGCCCAGCCCATCGCAGGCTGATTGCAGCAGGCCGTCAAGACGCGCCATGTCGAGCGGGCGGGTCTGGCCGTTTTCGGTAACGTTGATGACATGCGGCGCGGCGGCGGGCTGCTCCTGCTTCTGCCGGGCGCGCTCCTGCGCCCGCTGCTCGCGGTAGAGCACGTAGGAACGGGCGACATCGTGCTCGCCGGAACGCATCAGCGCCAGTTCGACCTGGTCCTGGATATCCTCTATGTGGAAAGTGCCGCCATTGGGCTGGCGGCGCATCAGGGCCGACACCACGCTCTCGGTCAGCGCGGCGACGACCTCGCGAACGCGCGCGGAAGCCGCACCCTGGCCGCCGTTGACGGCGATGAACGCCTTGGTCAGCGCAATCGAGATCTTGGCGGGTTCGAAGCCGACCACCGAGCCATTCCGGCGGATAATCCGGTATTGGGCATAAACGGATTCACTGCCCGTCGCGGTTTCGCCGGAACCGAAATTCGAGGCCGCAAAAGGGGAAGGCGAAACGGAATCGGTAGAAAGCTGCATGGGTGGTTATCTCCTATTTAATTATTGCGGTGCGTCTGTGTCAGCTTGGTTCTTGTCCACAACATATCCACGACATATCCACAACATCTTGTGTCTGGGCTATCAACTTACCACTAATTCTAGTATCGCAGTTGACAAAACGCAACCTGAATTTCAACTAACACGTCACTTATCTCTGATTGTCCTACGCCATGAATCGGCAGGATTTTGTAGTCATTGTGGGTCATGCTTCAGCCTGCCAGAAGTAGGCGCCTCCAGGCGACATGTACGGCTGAAGCCGTACCCACAGGGGTATATTGGGCTACACCTGGTGTATGATTAAATTTTTCAGCAATTTTCTGTAACCATAATGATTAAAAACACCGCCATCCTGCTGATTTCCTGTCCCGACCGCAAAGGCCTGGTCGCGGGCATCGCCGATTTCCTCTACCGCCACAACGCCAATATCCTGCACGCCGACCAGCACCAGGACAGCGAGCTGGGGCTGTTCCTGATGCGCGTGGAATGGGACCTGCACGATTTCGATCTGGAAATCGGCCTGTTCGAGCAGCACTTCGCGCCGATCGCCGAGAAATTCCAGATGCAGTGGCGCCTGGCGCAATCAGCCTCCCGCCCGCGGGTGGCGATCTTCGTGTCGCGCTACGACCACTGCCTGGTCGATCTGCTCTACCGCCACCAGGCCGGCGAACTGCACTGCGACATCCCGCTGGTCATCGGCAACCACGACGACACCCGATGGATCGCCGATTCCTATGGCATCCCGTTCCAGCACATCCCGGTACACAAGGACAGCAAGGCAGAAGCGGAAAAGACCCAGCTCGCCCTGCTGCGCCACCACCATATCGACCTGATCGTGCTGGCGCGTTACATGCAGGTGCTGTCGGCGGACTTCATCCGGCATTACCCGAACCGCATCATCAACATCCACCACTCCTTTCTGCCCGCCTTCCTCGGCGCCAAGCCCTACCACCGCGCCTTCGAACGCGGCGTGAAGCTGATCGGCGCGACCAGCCACTACGTTACCGAGGCGCTCGACGACGGCCCGATCATCGAGCAGGACGTCGCCCGCATCTCGCACCGCGACGCGATCGACGACCTGATCCAGAAAGGCCGCGACCTGGAGAAGATGGTGCTGTCACGCGGGGTACGCTGGCACATCGAGAACCGCATCCTGCTGTATGCCAACAAGACGGTGATTTTCGACTGAGCCAACGGCTTTAATTTCAGGCAGAAAAAAACCCGCCTGTCGGGGGAGACGGGCGGGTTAAAGAACCGCTTGCGGGCGGCCCGGAGGAACAACCCAACAAAGGGTCTGGCGCGTCGCCTTGGGAGCAAACGCGATAGGGTTATGCTAGTCGAGAAGGGAAGGCGCCGTCATTGACAATTCTCAATCGGCGGCAATCTTGTTGAGCGTGGTGTTGTCGCAGCGCAGCGAAACGCTGCCGGGAATCTCCTGCAAGGCCCCGCTGCGTTTGAATTCGGCAATGATGCGGCTGGCGGTTTCGGTGGTGATGCCGAGCATCGACCCCATATCCTCGCGCCCGAACAGCTCGCAGCTGCCGTCTTCCCTGCCGCTGACCAGGCGCTGCAGCAGGCGAGCCATGCGCGCCCTGGCGCTGCCGGTAGCGAGCTGGGTCAACCAGGCATCCGCCTCGTCCAGCGCGCGCTGCCAGCGCACCATCAATTCCTTGCGCAGCTTGGGATTATCCCGGTCCAGCCGCTGGATCACTTCCAGCGGAATGCGGCACACCTCCGACTGCTGCAAAACAATGGCGTCATGCTGGTAGGGCTGCCCGAGCAACGATTCCAGGCCGGTGACATCGGTGGCGCGAAGCAGGCGGACGATGCGCTGGCGCCCGTCCGGCAGATACTGCACCAGCTTGAGCAGGCCGCTGCGGATGGTGAACACCGCCTGCGCCGGATCGCCCGCCCGGTAAAGCACTTCATGCGGGGCAAGCGCGATGTCGTCGATCGGGCGGTGTATGCTCTCGCAATCGCTGATTTCCAGCCCGGCGAACAGGACCGACTTGCGGATGCTGCAGCTGACGCAGTCGGAACCGCCAGGCAATAAAGTTTTGCTCATGCGCAATTATCCTAAAAAAAGCAGTTCAGCCACGGATTAACACAGATATACACAGATTATCAATGAGTTACCATTATCATTCCAATCACCTTTTGGGTGAGGTGAAAACCCTCAACAACACCTTGTTTCGCCTAGAGGCGCCTACTTTTGGTATCTGTGTTAATCCGTGTTTATCTGTGGATAAAAGAGGTTTTAAGGATTATGGTTCAAGTTGGGCACCGAATGGAAATAAGCTCGTTAGTCTGACCCTGCGGCGGCAATCTGGTTCCGGTATTTTTGCCAGTCGAAGCACGGCCCCGGATCGGTCTTGCGCACCGGGGCGATGTCCGAATGGCCGACGATCTCCTCGATCGGGTAAGCCTCCTGGATGGCACGCGTCAGCTCCGCCAGCTTGTCGTACTGGATATCGGTAAACGGGTCGTCGTCACTGCCTTCCAGCTCGATGCCGATTGAGAAGTCGTTGCAGCGGATACGGTCGTGCCAGCTCGACACGCCGGCATGCCAGGCGCGCTTGTTGCACGACACGAACTGGATCACCTCGCCTTCGCGGCGAATAAAGAAATGGGCGGACACCTTGAGATCGGCGATCATCTCGTAATAAGGATGCTGCCAGATATCGAGCTGGTTGGTGAAAAAGTCGATCACGCCGCTGCCGCCATAGCTGCGCGGCGGCAGGCTGATGTTGTGGATCACCAGCAGCGGAATGTCGAACTCCACTTCCGGCGGTCGATCGTCGCAGTTGGGCGAGGCGATGAAGCGCACGCCCTGCAGGAATCCTGACTTGTCTATCTTCACGGCGCCTCCTCGGCAGGTAATGTCAAACTAATGGATTTCCCTGTAGGAGCGGCCTTGGCCGCGAT
>JAUYEK010000450.1 GCA_030691435.1 Sulfuricella sp.
GCTCCTACAGGCACGAACATTCCAATGGACAATCTGGGTTTATGCCTCGATGCCCTGGCTGTGCAGGTATTCTTCGTAATCCCCCGTGTAATGCCTGAATCCGCCCTTGCCGTCGAGTTCCAGCACCTGGGTGGCGAGAGACGAGATCAGCTGGCGGTCGTGACTGACGAAGATCAGCGTGCCTTTGTACTGTTCCAGCGCGAGGTTGAGGGACTCGATCGATTCCATGTCCATATGGTTGGTCGGCTCGTCCATGATCAGCACGTTGGGCCGCTCCAGGATCAGCTTGCCGTAAAGCATGCGGCCCTTTTCGCCGCCGGACAGCACCTTGACCGATTTCTTCGAATCGTCGCCGGTAAACAGCAGCCGGCCGAGAGTAGCGCGGATGATCTGATCGTCGTCGCTTTTGCGACCCCAGCGCTCCATCCATTCGAACAGGGTCATGTCATCCTCGAAATCGGCGTGATGATCCTGGGCGAAGTAGCCGATTTTGGCCTTGTCCGGCCACTTGACGTTGCCCTGGTCGGGCTCGATCTCGCCCACCAGGATTTTCAGCAGGGTGGATTTGCCGGCGCCGTTGGGGCCGATGATGGCGAGGCGCTGGCCGGCATCGAGAAGCAGGTTGAGGCCGTGGAACAGCACCTTGTCGTAGCCTTTGGCGACGTCCAGTAGTTCTACCGCCTGGCGGTGCAATTTTTCCCGGTCGTCGGTTTCGAAACGGATGTATGGGTTCTGGCGGCTGGAGGGTTTGACCTCGACCATGCCCGACTTGAGCTTGTCGACCTGCCTGGCGCGGCTGGTCGCCTGACGCGCCTTGGAGGCATTGGCGGAAAAGCGGGCGACGAAGGCCTGCAATTCGACCACCATTTCCTTTTTCTTGGCGTTGTCGGAAAGCATCCGCTGGCGCGCCTGCGTCGAGGCGATCATGTACTCGTCGTAGTTGCCGGGATAAATGCGGATCTCGCCGAAATCCAGGTCGGCCATGTGGGTACACACGCTGTTGAGAAAGTGGCGGTCGTGGGAGATGATGACCATGGTGCTGGCGCGCGCGTTGATCATGTCCTCCAGCCAGCGGATGGTGTTGATGTCGAGGTTGTTGGTGGGTTCGTCCAGCAGCAGAATGTCGGGATCGGAAAACAGCGCCTGCGCCAGCAGCACGCGCAGCTTGAAGCCGGGGGCGACTTCCTTCATCGGGCCGGGATGCGTCTCGACCGGAATGCCCACCCCGATCAGGAGCTCGCCGGCGCGCGATTCGGCAGTGTAGCCGTCGAGTTCACCGAACTGGATTTCCAGTTCCGCGGCGCGCATGTAGTCATCCTCAGTCGCTTCCGGATTGGCGTAGATGGTGTCTTTTTCCAGCTTTACTTGCCATAGTTCGGTGTTGCCCATCATCACCACGTCGAGCACCACGTTGTCCTCGTAGGCGAACTGGTCCTGGCTCAGCTTGCCGAGGCGCTCGCCGGCGTCGATCGAGACATTGCCCGAGGACGGCTCGAGGTCGCCGCCGAGGATTTTCATGAAGGTCGACTTGCCGCAGCCGTTGGCGCCGATCAGGCCATAGCGGTTGCCGTCGCCGAATTTGACCGAAACGTTTTCAAACAGGGGCTTTGCCCCGAATTGCATGGTGATGTTGAAGGTGGAGATCAATGTAGCGCTACCCTGAATTGTGCTGTAAAAACCAAGCATTATACCAAATTGCAAGCATAATAAGCAGCCCTTTCTCGCGCCGGAACCGGCTCTCCTGCTGGAGTCCTGACGAGTCCGGCCTTATCCGCTACAATCGGGATAACCCCCGAACTTTTCACGGACAGCCATGGTTCCCCATTTAACTACCGCGCTTACCGGCCCCCTGCTCGCTTTGGAGCAGCATATTCTGGACGCGCAGCCGCGCATCGAGCACTGGTTCCGCACCCAATGGCAGGATCGCGCCGCGCCGTTCTACGCTTCGGTGGATTTGCGCAACAGTGGCTTCAAACTTGCCCCGGTGGATACCAACCTGTTCCCCGGCGGGTTCAACAACCTGAACCGCGACTTCATGCCGCTCTGCGTGCAGGCGGCGATGTCGGCCGTGGAGAAGGTTTGTCCCGTGGCGCAACGATTTCTGCTGATCCCGGAAAATCACACCCGCAATACCTTTTACCTGCAGAACGTGGTGGCGCTCGCCACCATTCTGCGCCACGCCGGTTTGCAGGTGCGCATCGGCAGCTTGCTGCCGGAAATCACCGCGCCCACCACGCTCGATTTGCCGGATGGCTCGACCCTGACGCTGGAGCCGTTGCAGCGCGATGGCGACCGTTTGAGGCTGGAGGACTTCGATCCCTGCGCGATTCTGCTCAACAACGACCTTTCGGCGGGAATCCCCGAAATTCTGAAAGACCTCGATCAGCCGGTGATTCCGCCGCTTCATGCCGGTTGGTCGACGCGGCGGAAATCCGACCATTTCGGCAAGTACGACCGGGTTGCCGAGGAATTCGCCCGCATGCTGCATATCGACCCCTGGTTGATCAACCCGATGTTCGCCACCTGCGGCGAGATCAATTTCCAGGAGCGGCGCGGCGAGGAATGCCTGGCGGCCCACGTCGACGACCTGCTCGGCGATATCCGCGAAAAATACCGGGAATATGGCGTGAACGAGGAGCCTTTCGTTATCGTCAAGGCCGATGCCGGCACCTATGGCATGGGTATCATGACGGTCAAGGATGCCTCCGAGGTGCGCGACCTGAACCGCAAGCAGCGCAACAAGATGGCCGTGGGCAAGGAGGGGATGGCGGTTAGCGACGTCATCATCCAGGAAGGCGTATACACTTTCGAGAGCATCGCCGAAGCGGTGGCCGAACCGGTGGTGTACATGATGGATCACTTTGTTGTGGGCGGCTTCTACCGTGTCCACACCAGCCGCGGCAAGGATGAAAACCTGAATGCGCCGGGCATGCGCTTCGAACCGCTGGCATTCGAGACTGCGCTCACCTTGCCGGACCGTGCTGCGGCGCCGGATGCCGAGCCCAACCGTTTCTATGCCTATGGCGTGGTGGCCCGGCTGGCGCTGCTGGCTGCAGCGATCGAGTTGGAGCAGCTTGCGCCATGAAACTGGCGATCATCCCTCGGGTCGGAACAAGCGCCCTTCACGTTTGCTTCCTCTCCCGCTTGCGGGAGAGGATTGAGGTGAGGGCAGCCCACAAGGAGAAAGCCAGGAGTAAGGGAGCCTCATGAAACTTGCTATCATTCTTGATCCACTGGAGTCCATCAAAACCTGCAAGGATTCGACCTATGCCGTGATGCGCGCGGCGCATGCGCGCGGCCATGAACTCTACGTCATGGAGCAGCATGAGATGGTGTTGCGTGATAGCGCGGTGACCGGCTTCGCACGCAAGCTTGATCTGGTGGATGATGCATTGCGTTGGTACACGCTGGAAGCACCGGCCTGGCGCGCGTTCTCCGACTTCGATGTCACGCTGATGCGCAAGGACCCGCCCTTCGACATGGAGTACGTCTACAGCACCTATCTGCTGGAGTTGGCGGAGCAGCAGGGCGCGCGGATATTCAACCGCCCGGCGGCGATTCGCGACTTCAACGAAAAGCTTTCCACCGCCAAATTCCCCGAGTTCATGCCGCCCACGCTGGTCACGCGGCAGGAAGCGCTGATTCGCGATTTCATCGAAAAACAGGGCGACATCATCCTCAAGCCGCTCGACGCGATGGGCGGCAGCTCGGTGTTCCGCATCCAGCGCAATGACCCCAATCTGAACGTGATCATCGAAACCATGACGCGGCTGGGAACCAGAACAGTGATGGCGCAGCGTTACATCCCGGCGATTTCCCAGGGCGACAAGCGCATCCTGCTGATCGACGGCGAGCCGGTGCCGTATGCGCTGGCACGCATCCCGAAACAAGGCGAAACCCGCGGCAACCTTGCTGTCGGCGGCAAGGGCGTGGCGCAGCCGCTTTCTGGCCGGGACAAGGAAATTGCTGCCGCGCTGGGGCCGAAGCTCAAGGAAGCCGGGCTGTTCCTGGTCGGCCTCGACGTGATCGGCGACTGGCTCACCGAAATCAACGTCACCAGCCCGACCGGAATGCAGGAAATTGCCAGCCAGACCGGTTTTGATGTGGCAGGGATGTTCGTGGATGCGCTGGAAAAACACGTGAGGGGTGAGGCGTGAGGCGCGAAACATTCAAATCAGCTGATTTCCGGGCTTTTCTCACCCCTCACCCCTCACCCCTCACTTTTCTGCTGACCACAGTCGCTCTGCTGCTTACGCTGTCCGGCTGCGCCAAGGAAACCCCCATCTACCGCGACCAGAGCTTCGTCTTCGGCACTATGGTGGAGGTGACGATTTCCGGCGAGGAGGAGGTGCGCGCCAGGGAGCTGGCGGGCAAGGTGCTGGCGGACTTCGATTATCTGCACCGTACCCTGCATGCCTGGGAGCCGGGTGCGCTGTCGCGGATGAATGCGGTGTTCGCGCAAAGCCCGTCTAAAGCGGCGGTTGTGCCCGGTTTGGTCCCGATTATCCAGGATGCCACGCGTTTTTCGGAAATGTCGGGCGGCTTGTTCAATCCCGCCATCGGCAGGCTGATTAAACTCTGGGGGTTCCAGGGTGACGAGTTCAAGCCGCAACTGCCCGATCCCAGGGAAATCAAGGCGCTGGTCCAGGCCAGTCCGCACATGGCCGACATCGTATTCGAGGGGATTCAGTTTTACAGCAAAAACTCCGCTGTCCAGCTCGATCTTGGCGGCTATGCCAAGGGCTATGCGCTCGATCTGGCGGCGGAATACCTGCGTGCCCAGGGGGTGAAAGGCGCGCTGATCAACATCGGCGGCAATATCATCGCGGTTGGCAGCCGCGGCGGCCAACCCTGGCGCGTCGGCGTGCAGCATCCGCGTAAACCGACGGCCATTGCCTCGCTGGAGCTTCACGACGGCGAGGCGATCGGCACTTCGGGAGATTACCAGCGTTACTTCGAGCTCGACGGCAAGCGTTACTGCCACATCATCGACCCGCGCACCGGTTACCCGGCGCAGGGCGTGCAGGCGGTGACCGTGCTGATTCCCCGGGGGAACAATGCCGGCACGCTGTCCGATGTTGCCTCCAAGCCGGCTTTTATCGCCGGCGTGAAGGGCTGGCGCGCGGCGGCGCAAGCCATGGGGGCTTCGAGCGCCATGTTGATCGATGAACGCGGCGAAGTCTACCTGACGGCGGCGATGAAAAAACGTCTGGAGTTTCAGGAAAAGGGGCTGGTATTTCATGAAGTTCCCTGATTCAGCGGCTCGTCTTTGCGGTAAAATAACTGTTTTGCGTTTGGCAGGAACCAAGGACTTCCAATGATCAGCATTCTAATCATCGCGCATGGCACTTTGGGCGACAGTTTGATTCACTGCGCCAGCCATGTATTCGGCGGCCCCCAGCCGCGGTTGCAACAGTTTGGGGTGGCGGTCCATGACGACCCCGGTCGGATGTTGCCGCAGGTGCGGGAGATTATCGCAGAGCTTGACGATGGCAGCGGGGTGCTGGTGCTGACCGACATGTATGGCGCTACGCCGAGCAATATCGCCTGCCGCCTGGTCGAGCCTGGCCGGGTGGAGTGCGTAGCCGGGGTCAATCTGCCGATGCTGGTGCGGGCGATCACTTACCGCAACGATCCGCTGGAAGCGGTGGCGGAGAAGGCGTTCTCCGGCGGCCACGATGGCGTGGTTCACGTTACCAGTTGTCCGCTCCGCCAAAACGGTGACAAATGAAACGGATGGATTTTTCCGCCAGGCTAGACGCAGACCCGCCGCCGTATGGGGTATACGGCAAGGGGATGCAACGAAGCATGGCGGGAAAAGACGCCGTTTCATTTGTCACCGTTTTGGCGGAGCGGACAACTAAGGAAGCCTGCGATGTTACAGCAAGATATAGAGATCGTTAACAAGCTCGGCCTGCATGCGCGCGCCTCCGCCAAGCTGACTCAGATGGCGGGCCAGTTCGCGAGCGAAATCTGGATTGAGCGCAACGAACGGCGCGTCAATGCCAAAAGCATCATGGGCGTGATGATGCTGGCGGCGAACAAGGGTAGCACTATCCACCTCGAAATTGACGGCGCCGACGAAAACGAGGCGATGCAGGCCCTGGCGGCCTTGATCGCCGACCGTTTCGGCGAGGGGGAATGATTTGATAGCCGCAAAGAGGCGCAAAATGCTCAAGAATGATGTTTGTGATTTTTGTGCTTTTTCGTGGCCATTCGGCATGAGGGGAAATCCATGAGTTTTGCCATGCATGGCGTCGGAGTGTCCGGCGGCGTCGCCATCGGCTATGCCCATTTGATCTCCCATGCGGCTCTGGAGGTTCCCCTTTACGCCCTGTCATCGGAGCAGGTTCCGAATGAGATCGCCCGTTTCGAGGCGGCGATAGCAACCACCCGCCTCGAACTGGAGGCGCTGCGGGTGAATATCCCCGCCGGCTCCCCGGCGGAATTCGGCGCCTTTCTCGATCTGCACCTGCTGATTCTGGCGGACGGCACGCTATCCAAGGCGCCGACCGGCCTGATCCAGAACCAGCGTATCAACGCGGAATGGGCGCTGAAGCAGCAGATGGACGCCCTGCTCTCCCAGTTCGAGCAAATCGAGGACGACTACCTGCGCGAACGCAAGGCCGACGTGGTGCAGGTGGTGGAGCGCGTGCTCAAGGAACTGCTCGGCCATCCCGGTTCGGTCAGCCAACCGGTAAGCGCCGATGTGAGCCGGATACTGGTGGCGCACGATCTTTCCCCGGCCGACATGATGCTGTTCAAGCAGCAACGTTTCGCCGCGTTCATCACCGATGTCGGTGGCGCGACTTCGCACACTGCGATTGTCGCGCGCAGCCTGAACATCCCCTCGATCGTGGCGCTGCACCACGCACGCCAGCTGATCCGCGAAAACGAGCTGCTGATCGTGGACGGCCAGCAGGGCGTGGTGATCGTCAACCCGGACAAGCAGATCCTGGCCGAATACAAGCTGCGCCAGAGCCAGTGGGAGATCGAGAAGCAGAAACTCAAGCGCCTCAAGTCCACTGCCGCCACCACCCTGGACGGCACGGCGGTAGAGCTGCACGCCAATATCGAATTGCCGCAGGATATCCCGCAGGTAAAGGCGTCCGGCGCCACCGGGATTGGTTTATTTCGCAGCGAATTCCTGTTCCTCAACCGCGACGATCTGCCGGACGAGGAGGAGCAGTTTGCCGCCTACCGCAAGGTGGCGCAGGACATGAAGGGGCTGCCGGTGACCATCCGCACCCTGGACTTGGGCGCGGACAAGCAGCTCAGGTTCGCCGACCGCAGCGGCGACAACCCCGCCCTGGGGCTGCGCGCCATCCGTCTGTGCCTGGCCGAGCCGCAGATGTTTCACGCCCAGTTGCGGGCGATCCTGCGCGCTTCCCATTACGGCAAGGTTCGCCTTCTCATCCCGATGCTGTCGTCGTTGAGCGAGTTGCGCCAGACTCTGCATCTGATCGGGCACGCCAAGCAGGAGCTGGCTCAGGAGAACATCCCCTTCGACACCCGCATCCTGGTCGGCGGCATGATCGAAATTCCGGCGGCGGCGCTGGCGGTGCAGGCCTTCGCCAAGAGCCTCGATTTTCTTTCCATCGGCACCAACGACCTGATCCAGTACACTCTGGCGATCGACCGTACCGACGACACCGTGGCGCACCTCTACGATCCGCTCCATCCGGCGGTGCTGCAGCTCATTGCCATGACCATTGCCGCTGCCGACAAGGCGGGCATTCCGGTTTCGGTGTGCGGCGAAATGGCGGGCGACGCCAGCCTCACGCGTTTGCTGCTCGGTTTAGGGTTGCGCCAGTTCTCCATGCATCCGGCCCACGTGCTCACGGTCAAGCAACAGATACTCAAATCCGACCTGCCCCACATCACCGGCGTGGCGCAGAAAATGCTCAAAGCCCACGAACCGGAGAAGCTGCGCCACTTGCTG
>JAUYEK010000451.1 GCA_030691435.1 Sulfuricella sp.
GCAGGAAGAACAGTTGCGTGGCTGCATCGGCTCTCTGGTAGCGCACCGCCCCCTGCTCGAAGACGTAAAAGAAAATGCTATTGCAGCCGCCTTCCACGACCCGCGCTTTTCCCCGCTGAGCGCGTACGAATTTGAGTGCACGCAAGTGGAAATCTCCCTGCTGTCCGCTGCGGAACCGATGGCTTTCGCCGACGAGCGCGATGCACTGACCCAACTGCGCCCCAATGTGGACGGCGTAATTTTCGAGTATGGCCGCTACCGCAGCACCTTCCTGCCGCAGGTATGGGAGCAATTGCCGGAATGCGGGATTTTCATGACCCACCTCAAGCGCAAGGCAGGCTTGCCTCCGGACTTTTGGACGCCGGATGTGAAGCTGGCGCGCTACACGGTGAACAAATGGAAAGAATCGGAACTGGAATAGCCACAAAAAGGCACGAGAAGCACAGAATTTGTAAACCGGTCTTTACCTTTTGCGATTTTTGCGCATTTTTGTGGCTAATTCTGAGTAGGTAAACATTATGCAAAACCACCCCGCCCGCTGGTGGCACAAACTCGACGATGGGCGCATCCAGTGCGACCTGTGCCCGCGCGACTGCAAGCTGCGCGAGGGCCAGCGCGGCCTGTGCTTCGTGCGCATGGTGGAAAACGGCGCGATGGTGCTGACTACCTACGGTCGCTCCTCCGGCTTCTGCATCGACCCGATCGAGAAGAAACCCCTCAACCATTTTTATCCCGGTACTAGCGTGTTCTCCTTCGGCACCGCCGGCTGTAATCTGGCCTGCAAGTTCTGCCAGAACTGGGACATCAGCAAGGCCAAGGACATGGATCGCCTGATGGATCAGGCCTCGCCCGAGGCGATCGCCGCTGCTGCGGAAAAACACGGCTGCAAGAGCGTGGCTTTCACCTATAACGACCCGGTGATCTTCGCCGAATATGCCATGGACACCGCCGACGCCTGCCATGCGCGCGGCATCAAGACCGTGGCGGTCACCGCCGGCTACATCCATGAGCAGGCGCGGCGCGAGTTTTACGCCAAAATGGACGCCGCCAACGTCGATCTGAAAGGCTTCACCGAAGACTTCTACCACAAGCTCACCGGCGCCCATCTCCAGCCTGTGCTCGATACCCTGGTGTACCTGCGGCACGAAACCGATGTCTGGACCGAAATCACCACCCTGCTCATCCCCGGCCACAACGACACGGACGAGGAACTCACCGCCCTGAGTCGCTGGGTGTTCAAGGAGTTGGGGGCGGACATGCCGCTGCACTTTTCGGCCTTCCATCCCGACTACAAGATGCTGGATGTACCGGCTACGCCTTCCGCAACGCTGACTCGCGCGCGGCGCATCGCCATGAAGGAAGGCCTGCGTTACGTCTATACCGGCAACGTGCATGACCCGGAAGGCGACACCACCTATTGCCCGTCGTGCAAG
>JAUYEK010000452.1 GCA_030691435.1 Sulfuricella sp.
CCTCCGTAAATGCTTCATGCAGGACGTGAAAAGAAAACACTTCGACGTCCATGCCGCGCGGGTAGGTTCGCTTCAGGCAGTTGGTCACGTAGTCGTATTCCTCGATGTGATCCAGGAAAAAACCGATTACCTGATCGATCACCGCCGGGTCGATCAGGGGGCAGTCGGAAGTAACGCGCACCACCGTATCCGCCTGGTGCAAAGTGGCGGCATCATGGTATCTGGCCAGGACGTCGTGTTCGGAACCGCGAAAGCAGGCCACACCGAGTCGCTCACAAAATTCCACAATAGGCTGGTCGGTTTCGTTGGCAGTTGTGGCGATGACAATTTCATCCGCAAGCTTCACTCGCCGCAACCGTTCAAGCTGGTATTCGAGCAGAGATTTCCCCTGGATTTGCTTCAAGACCTTGCCGGGGAAGCGAGTCGAGGTCATGCGCGCCTGAACGATGATAACAACTTTCACTGGAAGATATTCCTCAGTGTCAAAACAACGTAATCCTGTTCATTCTCGGTCAGTCCGGGATATAAGGGCAGACTGATGGCCTCCCCATAATACCTCTCCGCTTCAGGGAAATCCCCCTTGCGAAAACCCATTTTTTGGTAATACGGTTGGGTATGAACGGGTATGTAATGCAGATTAGCGCCGATTCCATGCTGCCGTAGTTCCTCGAACACCTGTCGATGGGTCTTGCCGATAAGATCGAGGCGAAGCCGTACCACATAGAGATGAACCGCGGAATAGGCATCTGGGTGCCGCCAGGGAAGGGTCAGAGGAAAATCCCGCAGCAGGGAGTCATAGCGATCGGACAGTTGCCGCCGCCGTGCCACGAATTCGTCCAGGCGCTGCATCTGGCTTGCCCCCAGCCCGGCCTGAATATCCGTAATGCGGTAATTGAAACCCAGCTCGATCTGCTGGTAGTACCATGGCCCGTCCGATTCGCCTTCCATGAAGCGGGGGTCGCGCGTGATCCCATGGGAGCGAAGGCGAACCAGTTTCTCGTAAAAGTCCTGGCGGTTGGTCAAAACCATCCCACCCTCGCCGGTGGTAATGATTTTTACCGGGTGGAAACTGAACACCGTCATGTCGGAAAAAGCGCACGATCCCACCCTGGTGTCGCGATAACGGCCGCCGATGGCGTGCGAGGCATCCTCGATCACGGTAAAACCATAGCGTTTGCCCAGCCCGGCAATAGCATCCATGTCGCAGGACTGGCCGGCGAAATGCACTGGAATGACGATTCTGGGCAGCCGCCCCTGTTTTTCGGCCCGCGCCAGCTTTTCCTCCAGCGCGTCGACGCTCAGGTTGTAGGTGCGGGGATCGATATCGACGAAATCGGGGCGCGCGCCACAGTAGAGCCCGCAATTGGCGGATGCGACAAAAGTATTGGGGGAAGTCCAAAGCGCGTCACCGGGTTTCAGTCCGGCCGCGAGGCAGGCAACGTGCAGGGCGGCGGTGGCGCTGCTGACCGCGACCGCGTATTTTGCGCCGCAATAACGCGCGACTTCCTGTTCGAAGCGCTCGACCGCCGGCCCCTGGGTCAGCCAATCGGAGCGCAGCACCTCCACCACTGACCGGATGTCTTCCTCGCTAATGTCCTGCCGGCCGTAGGGAATCATGATTCATAGATTCTATCCAGTTCCTGCAATTCCCCTACCGTCAGGAAATGGGGATTGGTGCCAGAACTGTATTCAAAACCTTCTTCAACCGGCTTCCCTGGTTCGCCAATAGCATTGGTCTTATAGTCAACTTGAATAATGAAGGTAATCGCGGGGCAGATCACATAATGGTCGGCAAATTCCAGCGTTTGATGAGCATTATCCAGAGGACACATAATTTCATGCAGCTTCTCGCCCGGACGTATGCCGATGATTTTGGTTGGGAGATTTGGCGCCATGGCAGCCGCAAGATCAGTCATACGCGCGGAAGGAATTTTAGGTACAAAAATCTCGCCGCCATACATCCGCTCAAAGCTTTTAAAAACCAGATCCACGCCATCTTGCAGCGTAATCCAGAAGCGCGTCATGCGCGGGGCGGTTATGGGAAGTTCTTTCGCCCCATCGGCGATCAGCTTTTTGAAAAATGGAACCACCGAGCCGCGCGAACCTACCACATTACCGTAGCGCACCACGCTGAAGCGTGTCTGATGTCCACCGGCGATGTTGTTGGCGGCGACGAACAGCTTGTCCGACACCAGCTTGGTCGCACCGTATAAATTGATGGGGTTCGCGGCCTTATCGGTGGAAAGGGCGATGACCTTCTCGATATTGTTTTCCAGCGCCGCGTTGATCACGTTCTCGGCGCCGTGGATATTGGTTTTGATGCACTCCATCGGGTTGTATTCCGCTGCCGGCACCTGTTTCAGCGCCGCCGCGTGCACCACGAAATCCACGCCGCGCATCGCCTGCACCAACCGCTGACTGTCTCGCACATCGCCAATGAAATAGCGCATTACCGGAGAATTGAACTCCTGCTGCATTTCAAATTGCTTCAGTTCATCACGGGAATAAACGATGAGGCGACGTGGCTTGTAACGGGCAAGTACTGTTTTGATGAATTTTTTGCCGAAAGATCCAGTGCCGCCGGTGATCAGGATCGATTTATCGTTGAACATGTTGATTGCCTAACAAAAATTAAGAGAACACATTAACCCAGATAATCCATTAGAGCCAAAACACCGCTGTAGGAGCGGCGCCAACCCTCTCTCCAACTCTCCCCCAAAGGGGGAGAGGGCTATCGTCCCTTCCCCTTCAAGGGGAAGGTTAGGATGGGGATGGGAGTTGGCCGCGAATACGGTCGAAAATCGCGGCGAGGGCGCCGCTCCTACATGCATGGGCATTCCAATGGATGATCTGAGATTAAGCTTGATCTTGCAATTATTTGTACAAAAAGGCAATGGGGCGCCAGGAGATAGAGGATTTTATCGCAGCCATTTCGCCAACTCGATGACATTCGATTCGGGGGCGGGGAGTAGCCGCCGAATTCCGGCTACTCGGCAACAGGTGGATTGTCAGGAAACAATTCCTCGACAAACCCAAACTGGCTCATATCCCTGATACGCATCGGGTACAGTATGCCCTGCAAATGGTCGCATTCGTGCTGCACCACCCGCGCATGGAAACCGCTCACGGTGCGGTCTATCGGGTTGCCGAACTGATCGAAGCCCTGGTAGCGCAACTGACTGTAACGCGGCACCAAGCCGCGCAGGCCGGGGATGCTCAGGCACCCTTCCCAGCCTTCATCCATTTCGTCGCTGAGCGGCGTTAGCACCGGGTTGATCAGCACCGTGTCCGGCACCAGATCGGCATCCGGGTAGCGCGGGTTGGAAGCCACGCCGAAAATCACCACCTGCAGGCCGACCCCGATCTGGGGCGCGGCCAACCCTGCGCCGCTGAGGGCTGCCATGGTGTCACGCATGTCCAGTAACAGCCCGTGCAATTCGGGCGCATCGAAAGCCGCAACCGGCGCCGCCACTTCCAGCAGGCGCGGGTCGCCCATGCGCAATACGGTTTTAATCGCCATCCAGCCCCACGACATGTTCCAGGATGATTCTTACACGCTGCATGGCCTGCTTCAGCACGACGTCGATTTCCTCGAAGCTGATGGCGTGTTTGCTGGAATTTCGTCCTGCGGCGTGATTGGCGACCACGGCAATGGCGGCATAACAAAGCCCCAACTCACGGGCGAGCACCGCTTCCGGCATGCCGGTCATGCCCACCATGGTGGCGCCGTCGCGGTCGAGGCGGTTGATTTCCGCCGCCGTTTCCAGGCGCGGGCCCTGCACTGCGGCATAGACCCCGCCATCGATGAATTTCTCTCCTGCCAGCGATGCCGCCTGCATGCATTGCGCGCGCATTTTCTCGCAATAGGGCTCGGTGAAATCGATGTGTGTTACCGGCCTGCCATTTCCATCATAAAAAGTGGCCTTGCGCCCGTGGGTATAGTCGATGATCTGGTCGGGGATGACGATGGCGCCCGGCTCGTAATCCGGGTTGATTCCTCCGACGGTAGCGATCGACACGACATTCTTCACCCCCTGAGCGTGCAGCGCCCACAAATTGGCCTGGTAGTTGACCTCGTGCGGCGGGATGGAGTGGCCGTAGCCGTGCCGTGCCATGAACACCACCTCATGATCCTTGATCTTGCCAAAGGTCAGCGCGCCGGAGGGCTCGCCGTAAGGGGTGCGGATCACCTGCCGATGGGTGATCTCCAGATTCGCCAGTTGGGTCAGACCAGTGCCGCCGATAATTCCTAACATATTTTACTCTTCCTTTAACCCAGATAATCCATTAGAGCCAAAACACCGCTGTAGGAGCGGCGCCCTCGCCGCGATTTGCGGCCGCATTCGCGCCGAGGGCGGCGCTCCTACAGGCACGAACATTCCAATGGATAATCCGGGTTTAATGCATAAATTGCGGGCAAGTTGCGCCACGCCCCGCGCACATCCATGCCGAAGCCGAACACGTAGCGGTTGGGCAGGCTGATTCCGCTGAAATCCGCCTGGATCGGCTTGGACCGGCCCAACTCCTTGTCCGCGAACACGGCGCAGTAAAACGAGCGGGCCCCAAGCTCGAGCACCTTGTCGCGGATCGCCGCCAGGGTGTGGCCTTCGTCCAGGATGTCGTCGAGCACCAGTACCACCCGCCCCGCCACATTCTCCTTGGGCATCACCTTCCATTGCAGGGTGTTGCCCTGCGTTTCATTGCCGTAGCGGGTGGCGTGAATGTAGTCGAAATCCAGCGGAAAATTGAGTTGGGGCAACAACTGGCCGCTAAATACCACAGCGCCTCCCATCACGCTCAACACCAGCGGATGGGATTCCCCAAGGGATGCGCCTATTTCGCCGGCCATCCTTTTGACGGTGGCGGCGACTTCCTCGGCGGGACAGATTTGCTCCGCCCCATCAAGAATATCCAGTGCTTCTTGCGCCGAAATCATTTTATAACTCCAGGGATGAAAGATAGGCGCGGAAATCGTCATTCACTTCCGGGTGCCTCAGGGCGAACTGGACGGTCGCCTTGAGGTAACCGATCTTGCTGCCGCAGTCGTAGCGGGTGCCGTTGTATTTGTAGGCCAGCACCTGCTCCTGCTGGAGCAGGGAGGCGATGCCGTCGGTGAGCTGGATTTCGCCGCCTGCGCCGGCCTGCACTTGCGCCAGATGTTTGAAGATGCGCGGCGTAAGGATGTAGCGCCCCACCACGCCCAGGGTCGAAGGCGCTTCTTCCGGCTTCGGCTTCTCCACGATGCCGCTCATCTTGTAGATGCCCTGTTCCCACTCCTTGGCTTCCACGATGCCGTACTGCGAGGTTTCCGCCAGCGGCACATCCTGCACCCCGATCACCGAGCTGTGATAGTGCGCGTGGATATCGACCATCTGCTTCAGCACCGGCGGTTCGCCGTCGAGCAGGTCGTCGGCCAGGAGCACGGCGAAGGGATCGTTGCCCACCACCTGACGGGCGCACAGCACGGCATGTCCGAGTCCCAGCGCCTCGGCCTGGCGGATGTAGACGCAGGTCACGTTGGGCGGAATGATGCCGCGCAGCAGCTCGAGCATCTTGGTCTTGCCGCGCGCTTCCAGCTCGGCCTCCATTTCGTAGGCCTTGTCGAAATGGTCTTCGATAGCGCGCTTGCTGCGCCCGGTGACGAAAATCAGCTCGGTGATGCCGGCCGCCACCGCCTCCTCGACCGCGTACTGGATCAGTGGCTTGTCCACGATCGGCAGCATTTCCTTCGGGCTGGCCTTGGTTGCCGGCAGGAAGCGGGTGCCCATGCCCGCCACCGGAAAAACCGCTTTGGTTATTTTTGTCATGATCGTTTTTAAATTCCGTTGTAACCACAAAATCCCCCCTCTCCCTAGCCCTCTCCCACAAGGGGAGAGGGGACTTGCTCCCCTCCCCCCTCGCGGGGG
>JAUYEK010000453.1 GCA_030691435.1 Sulfuricella sp.
GCCGCATGGGGTTATTTCCTCTACATCGGCGTGATCGACCCGAATGGCGGCGTCAACATCGTGTGGCCGCTGTTCGGCATTTCCAACCAGATGCTGGCGGCGATCGCCTTGTCTGTCGCCACCGGCATCCTGGTCAAATCCGGCAGGCTCCGCTACGCCTGGGCCACCGGCGTGCCGCTGGCGGTATTGGCTGCTGTGACCAGCACGGCGGCATGGGAGAAGATCATGAGCGCGGATGTGCGCATCGGCTTCTTTGCCGCCGCCAACGACATGGCCACCAAGCTGGCGGCGGGCCAACTGTCGTCGGAGAAGGCGGCGGTCGCGCCCCAGCTGATTTTCAACCAGCAGCTCGATGCCTGGCTGACGCTGTTCTTCGTTGCCGTGCTGTGGGTGGTGATTTTCGACATGCTGCGGGTGTGCGCCCGTCACCTGCGAGGCAGGCCGGTGCAGCCGCTGTCCGAGTCGCCGCATGAGCCGAGCCGGTTGGTCGAAGACTGGGTGCGGGATTGAAGGCGCTGCGCAGGCTGTGGCGGATCATCCGCCGCCTTTCCGGCGACGACGCCTACGAGCGCTACCTGCGTCATCATGCCGAGGCGCATCCGCACGAGGCGGCATTAAGTGCCAAGGCGTTTTTCAGGCGGGAACAGGAACGTAAATGGAGCGGGGTGCGGCGCTGCTGCTAACGGACACGGCGAGAAGCGCCGCCCCGAATTATGAACATCACTTCTCGCCATGTCCGTTGGGTTCAAGCGCAGATATCCCGATAAGCCTGCTCGCTGGCGAACGCCAGCACCGGAAACGCCACCACGAACAGGGGCATGAACAGCAGGATCGAGCCGGCTACGCCGAGAGTCAACACGATTCCCCATGCCATCATCACGCCGAAATTGCCGAAAACCGCGCGCACGCTGGTGCTGACGGCTTTCGCCAGTTCCAGGCGGCGGCGGTGGATCAGCGGTACCGAAAACGCGGAAACGGCGAAGATCAGGAGGGCCAGCACTGCCCCGGTGAAGGAGGAGAGCAGCAGGAAGGACAGCCATCGACCACCGCTGCCGAAGCCGGCAAAGAACTCCAGCGCGGATAGTACCGGCACCGTGCCGAAATACAGGCTGTAGACGATGGCAGCATCGGTCAGCCAGATCAGGAACAGGAAGAAGCAGACCACGGAAAGCACCCACAGCGCCGGCGGGTTATGCCGGAATCCGGCGAAGAAATCGGCAAGGCGCGCGGGCCGCCCTTCCGCCTGAAGTCGCGCTGCATTGAAGAACCCGGCCAAAACAGCCGGGCCGACCAGCATGAAGCCGCCCGCCAGCGGAAAAGCCATCGGCGCGATGTCCAGAATCACCACGCCGGCGAGCAAGGTCGCGCCGATCAGGGCAAAGATGCCAGCGTAGGCCATGCTGGCATTTTGGGTTTGGCGGAACATCAGCCAGCCGTGGCTGAGCCAGCTTTTGATCCGGGAAAGCGGCACCTTGCGGTAGCTTGGCGGGTTTTGCGGCGATTCCATAGGGTTTACCCCCTTTTGCGATATGCCCAGCGCAGCATGATAACGCCCGCTACGATCATCGGCAGGGAAAGCCATTGGCCCATGCTGAGATTGAGCGCCAGGAGACCGAGGAAGTTATCCGGCTCGCGGGTGAATTCCGCCAGGAAGCGGAAGGCGCCATAGCCGATCAGGAACAGGCCGGACACCGCGCCGGTTGGCCGCGGCTTGCGCGAGAACAGCCAGAGCAGGGCGAACAGCGCCAGGCCTTCGAGCGCGAACTGGTAAAGTTGCGAGGCGTGGCGCGCCACGCCGTCAATTTGCGGAAATACCACGGCCCAGGGCACATCGCTCGGTCGGCCCCACAACTCGCCGTTGATGAAATTGCCGATGCGCCCTGCCCCCAAGCCGAGCGGCACCAGAGGGGCGATGAAATCGGTGACGGCGAGCCAGTTCTTTCCGGTCTTGCGGGCGAACAGCCCCATTGCGACGAGCACGCCGAGGAAGCCGCCGTGGAAGGCCATGCCGCCCTGCCAGACGGAAAAAATCTCCAGCGGATGGGCGAGAAAATGGGCCGGCTGGTAAAACAGCACGTAACCCAGCCTGCCGCCCAGCACTACGCCCAGTACGCCATAGAACAGCAGGTCGTCCAGCTCCTTGACGGTCCAGCCCGGCTGCGGGCCGGCCTTGATGCGCTGCCGGCCGAGCAGCAGGAAAAGGCCGAAAGCCAGCAAGTACATCAGACCGTACCAGCGGATGGCGAGCGGGCCGAGCTGGAGCGCGACGGGGTCGAATTGAGGGTGGATCAGCATGGGCTAAGGCCACAAAAAGGCACACATAGGCTCAAGTCCAGAGGTCTTGTGCTTTTTGTGCCTTTTCGCGGCCATCCGGATTAAAATGCGGATTATACGTTAATCTCTATTATTTTCCCTGCTGCAAGGATTAAGTGCTATGCCCGCCTACCGTTCCAAGACTTCCACCCACGGTCGCAACATGGCCGGCGCGCGCGCCCTGTGGCGCGCCACCGGCATGACCGACGGCGATTTCGGCAAGCCCATCATCGCCATCGCCAATTCCTTGACCCAGTTCGTGCCGGGCCATGTCCACCTCAAGGACATGGGGCAACTGGTGGCGCGCGAGATCGAGAAGGCGGGCGGTATCGCCAAGGAGTTCAACACCATCGCGGTGGACGACGGCATCGCCAT
>JAUYEK010000002.1 GCA_030691435.1 Sulfuricella sp.
GGCCCCGCGCCGATGCCGATGGTGGGAATCGTCAACTGCCGCGTCACCTGCCGCGCCAGCGCCGCCGGAATCGCTTCCAGCACCAGCAGGCCGGCGCCGGCCTGTTGCAATGCAAGCGCGTCCTCGATCAGCTTCTGCGCCGCCGCGTCGCCTTTGCCCTGTACCTTGTAGCCGCCGAGCTGGTGCACGGACTGGGGCGTGAGGCCGACATGGCCGCACACCGGGATGCCGCGCCCGGCCAGGAAGGCCACGGTCTTCGCCATCGCCGCGCCGCCTTCGAGCTTGACCATCTGCGCGCCCGCCGCCATCAGTTTTGCGGCATTGGCGAAGGCCCGCGCCGGGCCTTGCTGATAGCTGCCGAAAGGCATATCGGCGACGATAAAGGCTTTCTTCGCGCCGCGCGCGACGCAGCGGGTATGGTAAACCATCTCGTCCATGCTCACCGGCAGGGTGGTTTCCTCGCCCTGCACCACCATGCCGAGCGAATCGCCGACCAGCAGCACGTCCACGCCCGTATTTTCCAGCAGGGTGGCGAAGCTCGCATCGTAGCAGGTGAGCACGGCAATTTTTTCACCCTCACGCGCCAGCTTCTGCAAATTGCTCAAAGTGGTTCTCAATTCAGTACCCATCCCCCATTACCCCATACGCTCCACCCGCTGATCGACGCATTTCTCCAGGCATAGTTCCACGCTCCCGTGCCCGGCTATGATGCAGGACGGCGCGATTTCATGCAAAGGCTGAAGCACGAAGGCGCGTTCGTGCATGCGCGGGTGCGGTAGGGTCAGGCCGTGCTCGTGGCAGGTCAGGTCGGCGTAGAGCAGAATGTCCAGGTCGAGGATGCGCGGCGCATTGATGAACTCTCGCACGCGACCGTGGCGATGCTCCATGTCGAGCAAGGCTTCCAGCAGTTGATGCGTCGCCAGGCCGGTTTCGACTTCGGCCACGGCGTTGATGAAATCGGGCTGATCGGCGTAGCCCACCGGTGCGCTGCGGTAGAGAGAGGAACACGACAGCAGCCGGGTTTGCGGCAGATTGCCGAGCTCGACACAAGCCTTGAGGATCTGCGCGCCGGGGTCGGACAGGTTGCTGCCGAGGCCGATGAAGGCGCGCTTCCAGGAAATGTGAGGGGTAAGGGGTAAGGGGTGAGGCGTAAGGTCAAGACCGGATTTGGCGTGGTTTTCACTACCCCCCTCTAACGCCTCATTCCCCAAGGCGGCCAAGGTTTTACTCCTCACCCCTCACCCCTAACCCCTCACTTTTGGGCTTGCGCCGCCGCCGTTTCTTGGTGGCGGGAGCTTCGTCCTTGATCAGCATCCGGCCGCGCTCGTCGTCGCCGGCATCCTGGAAATCCTCCCACCAGCGGCCGACCTCTGCATCCACCTCGCCGCTTTCGCAGCGCATCATCAGAAAATCGAAGGCAGCGCGGAAGCGCGGGTGCTCGAGCAGGCGGAACGGACGCTGGCCGGCGCGTTGCAGGAAGCGCGGCTGCATCGTCCAGATTTCCTTCATCACCGCATCGTAGCGGTGGGGAATCGCCAGTTTCTCGCTCTGCGCCGCCAAAACCACATCCATCGCCAGGTGCAGTGCCGGCACCGGTTTTTCCCCTTCGGCCTGGGATTGCTGCCAGGCGGCCAGCACTTCGTGCCAGAGCAGGGCCGCGAACAGGTAGGCGGGCGAAACCGGCTTCTCCTCCTCGATGCGCTGGTCGGTCTTGGCCAGCGCCAGCATGACGAAGCGTTCGCCCATCGGCTGTTCCAGGATCACGTCGAGCATCGGCAGCAAACCATGGTGCAAGCCCTTCTTGCGCAGCAGCAGAATGCTTTGCACCGCATGGCCGGAAAAAAGCAGCTTGAGCATTTCGTCAAACAGCCGCGCCGCGGGAACATCCTCCAGCAGCTCGGCCAGCTCCCGGATCGGTTTGATCGCCGCCGGATCCAGTTTCAGTCCGAGTTTGGCGGCAAAGCGCACGGCGCGCAGCATGCGCACCGGGTCCTCGCGGTAGCGCTGGGCCGGATCGCCGATGATGCGCAGCACCCCGGCCTTGAGGTCGGCGACGCCGTTGTGGTAATCCCAGATTTCCTGGCTGACGGGGTCGTAATACAGCGCGTTGATCGTGAAATCGCGGCGCATCGCATCCTCCACCTGGGAGCCGAACACGTTGTCGCGCAGGATGCGTCCGCTTTCCTGGTCGGTCTGGCGATCATCGCTGTCGTTGTTGGTGGCGACGGCGACGGTGCGGAAGGTGGAAACCTCGATGGTTTCCGGGCCGCACATCACGTGGACGATACGGAAGCGCCGCCCGATGATGCGGGAACGCCGGAACAGATTGCGCACCTCGTCCGGATCGGCATCGGTGGCCACGTCGAAATCCTTGGGTTCCCTGCCCAGCAGCAGGTCGCGCACCGCGCCACCCACGACGAAGGCCTTGAAGCCCGCCTGCTGCAGTGTCTTCACCGTCTTCAGCGCGCACGGGGTGAGTTGATTGGCGGTGATGCCGTGCGACTTCAGCTTGAAGATGCGTGGCTCACCATTTTTTGGTGATTTTTTCTGGAAAACGCGGCTGATAAGTTTGCGGATCATTCTTTAGTCTCTGGGTGGTGAGGAGTAAGAGGTGAGGGGTAAGAGGTGAGGCGTGAGGGGAAAAGTCAAAAGCGGTGCCGACTCCGATTTTACCCCTAACCCCTCACGCCTCACCCCTCACGCCTATCGCCTCACCCCTGATTTATTTGCCAAAATAAACTTCCTGCTCCATCTCGCGGTAAATGAAATTGGCATTTTTTTTATGGTTCTCATGGTAGAGCGGGGTTGCGTGCCAATCCGCAAAATCGGATTGCCGCACCGCGCTTTCGAGGTCCTGCCCCGCTTCCACGGCGGCATGCATTTCATCGCGCAGCCGCTTGATGTAGCTGTAAGTCTTTTCCACCATCGGGAACGGCGGCGTCTGGGCGCTGCCGTGACCCGGAATCATCAGCCGGGTATCCGGAAAAGTCCTCCGCATCCAGTCTATCGCTTCCAGGGCGGCGCCGGAATGACCATCGCCCATGAAAGTGGAACGATTGTTGAAGGCGAGGTCGGAAATCCACAGAACCCGGTCTTCCACCTGATGCACCACGAGATCGCCGAACGAATGGTGGTGGTCGGCATTATACACGGCGAAGGTTTTGCCGCCCAAAGTGAAATCGTAGTGGCTATAGATCTCGCCGCCCACCAGGATGTCGGGCTCCACGCCCTTGAATCCTTTCATGTCCGGGGTCAGGATGCGGCGGCGGAAGGCGACCGAAGCCGGCAGGTTGTCGGAATCGAGATATTCCAGCGTGCCCACGTGGCCGACGATCTTGACGCCGGGAAGCCGCCGGAACGCCACCGCGCCGTAGGAATGGTCGGGATGGTTATGGGTGAGGATCAGGTACCTGATCGGCTTATCCGTCACCTTGCGCACCGTGGCAATCAGCCTCCGCCCCAGCTTGGGCGTTCCCAGGCTATCGATCACCACCACCCCCTCGCCGGTCACGACGAAGCCGGCGTTGCCGTTGAAACCGCGGTTCTTGCCATCCACCTCGGCAATATTGCCGTAGAGGAAATACACGTCCGGAGCAATGCGATAATAGGGCAAGGGCTTGCTGTCGGAATCCCTGCCAGAGATGACGATCTCGGGAATTTCCGCAGTATCCACCGCCTGTTGGGGCAAACGGTCGGCATGTGAGGCGAACGATACCGCAAACAGGCTGCAGACGACTAACCTCATGCAGGCAGAAAATAACTGCCAACCTCCGTTTCGATTTCCCGCAATCCGCACTGGTAGAGCTCCTCCAGATTTTTCAGCGTCATCAGTTCGGCGGCACTGCCGACCAACACTCATGTCTCATCATACAACATCAGAATGTGATCGCAATAACGCCCGGCCCACGGGGTTGCTTAATCTCGCAACGAAATCACCGGCCAGCCATTCTTTCCCGCATGAGTCAGGAGTGTAGGATCGGGGTCCACCGCCACCGGGTTGCTGACCCGTTCCAGCAAAGGCAGATCGTTGAGGGAATCGCTGTAGAACCAGCTTTCCCGCACGCCTTCCCAGTCCACCCCGCGCTGTTTCAGCCAGGCATCGAGCCGGGTGATTTTCCCCTCGCGGAAGCTGGGCGCGCCGGCCACCTTGCCGGTGAATTCGCCGCCGTTCTGCTCCGGCTCCGTCGCGATCAGGTGCTCGACCCCGAACGCTCTGGCAATCGGCATCGTGACGAAGCTGTTGGTGGCGGTAATGATCGCCACCAGGTCCGCCTCGCGCAAGCTCCGGTCGACCAGGTCGCGCGCCTTCTGGTTGATGATCGGCAGGATTTTTTCGCGCATGAACTGGCCGTGCCAGATATCCAGCTGGGTTCGCAGGTGGCGCGACAGCGGCTTCAACTGAAAATCCAGGAACTCGTGGATATCCAGCGTGCCGGCCTTGTACTGATCGTAGAACGCCTGGTTGCGCGCCTCGTACACCTCGCGGTCGAGCACGCCGCGCTCGATCAGGAACTGCGCCCACTCGAAATCGCTGTCTCCGGAAAGCAGCGTGTTGTCCAGGTCAAATAGCACCAGCTTCAAAATCAATCTCCACACTCGAAAATAAGGCGGAGTATAGCCTAAAATAACAGGATGAATTTACCTGACAACCTCCTGCCTTCAGCCTGGTATTGGACCGGACAGGGACTCTTCGCGCTGGTCTTGTTCTGGGCAATCCTGACCGCCCCCTGGCGCAGGCTCAAAGACGCCAACCAGCTGAATGTGTGGCTGGGCGCGTGCGTGGTTCTCATGGCGCTGTGGAGCATCAAGACCGGCATCAAGCCGGGGCTGAACTTTCACCTGCTCGGCGCCACCGCCATGACGCTGATGTTCGGCCCGCAACTGGCCATGCTCGGACTCGCCATCGTCCTTGTCGCCGTCACCCTGGCGGGCATGAGCGGATGGCAGGGATACGGCTGGAACGCCCTCATCATGGGCGCCTTGCCGGTAGCGGTGAGCTACGCCATCTACTGGCTGGCCGACCGGAAGCTGCCCAACCATCTGTTCGTCTACATCTTTCTCAATGCTTTTTTCGGCGGCGCACTGGCAATGGCTGCCGCCGGGCTGGGCGGAACACTGCTGCTTCAGCTATCCGGCGCCTACCTGCCGGCCTACCTCTACCACGACTACCTGCCCTACTTCATCCTGATGGCCTGGTCCGAGGCAGTCACGACCGGCATGGCGATCACCCTGATGGTGGTTTACATGCCGCACTGGGTCAGCACGTTTGACGACGTGCGCTATCTGAAGCGCAACAAATAGCGCACAAAATAAAACATCTGGAATCCACTGTTGGAGGTAGCCACAAGAACCCGCCTCGGCCATGAACGGGCATATTCGACAACGTGACTTGCTTTTATATGTATACTTTCATAATATACAATAATGATTGATTTAGCCAAGATCAGCGGTTTCGACTGGGATGACGGAAACGCCCGCAAGAACGACAAGCACGGCGTTTCAATGGCTGAAGCAGAGCAATTTTTTTTCAATGATCCGCTCTTGCTGATTGCCGACGCCAAACACAGTCAGGGTGAGCCCCGACTTCACGCATTAGGCAAGACAGACGAGGGACGAACGTTGCATATCACTTTCACGCTGCGTAATGCCGGTGAGAGCATTCGCGTAATCTCGGCCAGGGATATGCACCGAAAGGAGCGTACGATTTATGAGCAAACAGCTTAAAGTGGTTCCCCAGTTCGCCAACGAGGCAGAAGAACAGGCCTTTTGGGAAAAACACGACTCCACAGATTATCTCGACTGGACGAAAGCCCAGCGGGTTGTGCTGCCCAACCTGAAGCCCACGACAAAAACTATTTCCCTGCGACTTCCCCAGCATCTACTGGACTCGATCAAAGCCGCCGCTAACTCTCGTGACGTGCCATACCAGTCGCTAATCAAAGTGTGGTTGCAGGAGAAATTGCACAACCACTGATAGGGGTTGTGCCCAGGAAGCAGACATGCGCACTGTCCGTAACAGCACGGTAGCGAAACAACTCAGCTTGGCCCCTTTGATCCTTAACAATGTTCCAAAAAAGTTCTTCGAAGCTGACCCCTTTGGCGCTCTTACGTTCTCCGTCCGCAACCGGGAAAGTTCCATCTGCTCTGGCGTGACGGGCTTCGCCCCTGGCCCGTTGAGCTTGCCGAATTCCGCCGCCTTGACCCAGTTGCGCAGGGTCTGGCACCCCCAATTCCTTGCCCACGGCGCCAGGCGTCAGTCCTTCCTTGACCCGCTTGACCGCCAGTTCCTTGAATTCGGCGGTGTACTCCTGCTTTGGCATCTTCATCGTCTTCCTTTCCAATGTAACGTCTATTTTACGTCACCCTTGGAATACTATTTTTCGGGGGAACCTCAAGTTCCAATTGGTTCCTTCTTGACGCCAGCTTCGGCCCCCTTGCCGGAGCCGCCTGCCATCTGCTCATAAAAAGCGAAGCGCTTCTGCAGTTCGTTCTCGTAGAACGCCAGCACCTCGCCGCCATCGCTGTCCAGTTCCTTCACCAGCCCGCGGAAGCGCGGCTCGTTCTGGATGAACTCGCGGTAGGACACCGCCGGCTTCTGCGAATCCAGCGACAGCGGGTTCTTGCCTTCCTGCTCGCGGCGCGGGTCGTAGCGATACAACGGCCAGTGGCCGGTGCTGACCGCCAGTTCCTGCTGCTGGTGCTGCTTGCTCATGTCGTAGCCATGCTCGACGCAGGGGCTGT
>JAUYEK010000005.1 GCA_030691435.1 Sulfuricella sp.
GCACGCGAATTTCATTTCACTGCGCAGGATTTCGAACGTATCCGCAAGCTGATCTATGACCGGGCTGGCATTTCCCTGTCGCCCGCCAAGCAGGACATGGTCTACAGCCGCCTGGCGCGACGTTTGCGTGCGACACGAATACCCAGCTTTAACGAATACCTGGCCCGCCTGGAGCGTGGCGACGATGTGGAAATGGAGGCTTTCACCAACTCCCTCACGACCAACCTCACCTCCTTTTTCCGCGAGCAGCATCATTTCCCGCTCCTGGCCGAGCATGTAAATAAACACGGCAAGCACCGCCCGATCTCGCTCTGGTGCTCTGCCGCCTCTACCGGCGAGGAGCCCTATTCCATGGCCATGACCATGGTGGATCTGTTCGGTTCATTTACGCCGCCGGTGCATATCCTGGCGACGGACCTGGACACCACGGTATTGCAAAAGGCCCAGGAAGGCGTCTATCCGCTGGAGAGACTGGAAAAGATGCCGGAGGAAATGGTGAAACGGTTTTTTCTCAAAGGCACCGGACAGCATGAAGGCCAGGCACGGGTGCGCCAGGAATTGCGCGACATGGTCACGTTCCGGCAAATCAACCTGCTCGATGAATCATGGCCGATGCGTGGGCCGTTCGATGCGATTTTCTGCCGCAATGTGATGATCTATTTCGACAAAAAAACTCAATACGATGTACTGAAGAAGTTCGTCCCGCTGCTGCACAAGGACGGCTTGCTGTTTGCCGGCCACTCGGAAAGCTTTTATCATGCCGCCGATTTGTTCAAGTCGATTGGCAAAACTGTCTATGAACTGGCTCCCCAGGCCAAGCACATCGCTGGCCATGGATAAGCGAGGGAACCTTCCTTGACCTCTCCGAATTATCAGGAAGTCCTCTCGCCCAACCTCTACTACGACCGCCATTTCGAAATAGAGGCGGCCAAGATCATGCCGGGCGAGTATTACGCCACCACGCGCGACATGGTGGTCGTCACCGTGCTCGGCTCATGCGTTTCCGCCTGCCTGCGCGACAAGACTAACGGCATCGGCGGCATGAACCATTTCATGCTGCCCCACAGCGACAACGATCCGCAGAATCCAGTCAGCACCTCGGCGCGCTATGGCACCTATGCGATGGAAATGCTGATCAACCACCTCACCAAGCTGGGCGCTAAACGCAGCAATTTCGAAGCCAAGGTGTTCGGCGGGGGGAACGTCCTGCGCGGATTCACCGTGGCCAACATCGGCGCGCGCAATGCCGATTTTGCCCTGGATTTTCTGCACACAGAAAAAATCAAAATCGTCGCCGAGGACCTGCTCGACATCTATCCGCGCAAGGTATATTACTTTCCAAAAACCGGACGGGCGCTGATCAAAAAACTGAAAAGCGTTCACAACAATACCATCGTGGAACGCGAGAAGGATTACGAGTCTCGCCTGGCTTACGCCAAGATGGAAGGCGATGTGGAACTTTTTTGAGAGGCTAGAGACTAGAAAAGACCTGGCGCACAGCGCCAGACGAAACCCCTAGCCCCTAGCCTCTCTTTTTATGGAATTTTTATATGACGATCAAAGTTCTAATCGTCGATGACTCGGCACTCATCCGTAGCGTGCTCAAGGAGATCATCGAAAGCCACAAGGATTTAAAAGTGGTCGGCGCGGCGCCCGATCCCCTCGTCGCCAGGGAAATGATCAAGACGCTGAACCCCGACGTGATCACACTCGATGTCGAAATGCCGCGCATGGATGGTCTGGATTTCCTGGAAAAGCTGATGCGCCTCAGGCCCATGCCGGTAGTGATGATTTCTACCCTCACCGAGAAAGGCTCCGACATCACCTTCCGCGCGCTGGAACTGGGCGCGGTCGATTTCGTTTCCAAACCCAAACTCGATATCAGCCGCGGCATGCAGGAATACAGCGATGAAATCGCCGACAAGATTCGCGCCGCTGCCAAGGCTCATCTGAGAAAAACTCCGGCCATGACAGTCCAGAAGAGTCTGACGGCCGATGCCATACTGCCATCCCTGTCCAATCGCATTGCCTCGACAGAAAAATTGATTATCGTTGGCGCCTCCACGGGTGGAACCGAGGCGATCAAGGACTTCCTCATCAAATTGCCGCCGGACTGCCCCGGCATCGCCATCACCCAGCACATGCCGGAAGCCTTCACCAAATCGTTCGCCCTGCGGC
>JAUYEK010000036.1 GCA_030691435.1 Sulfuricella sp.
ACCGCAAAGGACGCGAAGGTTTATTGCGGATAAAACAGAAAAACCCGATAACCCGCCGCTTTCAGGTCTCCCAGGTCGAGATTCAGTTTCACCGTCACCTCCTCGTTCGGCGCCATGCCGCGGTTGAGGTCGGCGCCTTTCGCATATTCCCCGGGAGTAAATATCCGCCGCGCAATCATCCGGTCCTGGGTGTCGGTCAGGGTCAGTTCGAGTTGCGGATATTCCTGGGCAAGTTTGGCGCGATTGCGCAAAATGGCGCTGAGCGCAACCAGATTGGCCTGCTGCGGGTCAGCCTCGAGATTGGAAGTCTCTATGCTGAGCAAATCCGGATTGGCGGGCAGGCGGATGATGCACCGCAGCACACCGCAGAACTGCTGCAAAAACGGCTTGAATTCAGGATGGCGGGCAGCCAGGTCGGAGCGGAAAAAATAGAGTCCCTGAGCACCCAGACTCGCCAAAAGCAGGAGGACGCCGATCAACCACAGCCAGAAAAATCCGCGTCTTTTCGGCTTTTTCTCAATCTCGACAAAAACGTCTTGTGCGGCAGGCTCGACGACGACAGGTTCTGCGGGGGCCGGCAATAGAAACTCCGCCGTTGCGGGTGGTTCGGACAATGCCTCTTCGTCCCATTCAGGAACGGAACTCTCTGCTTCCTCAGGGGATTCGGCTAACAACTCATCCACCGCTTGAAGCGGTTGCACGAGCCCTTCCTCAGCCGGCGCTTCTTCAAACGAAGGTGCTGCAAGCTCCTCAGCCGGGAATTCCTCTACCGCCGCAGGCTGCTGCCTGGCCTCCTCTTCAGGTAACACGGCCTGATCACCGAGCCCTTCGAACGGAAGCCTCGATTGCCCCTCATGCTGAAGTTCCTCCAACTCGTGTTCCAGATAGACGTGGGCATTGAATACCTTGGCACAGCGCCCGCAACGCACGTCCCCGCCATGCGCTTCCATCTGTTCCGGAGTCACCCTGAAACGGGTATGGCAGGCTGGACAGGTGGTGGACATCGCCATGGCTAGGGCCTGCTCATGGATAAGTTGGACAATTATGGGCGTGCTGGCGGGATGCGATGCAAGGCGTCGGGCGCGCCGCATGGCCATTCCATGCAAGCGACCGGCAACGCAGCAGCGCGCCCGCCAGTGCGGCCAGAATGTTCGAGTTATTCATGAGCAGGCCCTAACCTCTTTACTCCCGCCAGGCACACCCAGCCCTCAACCTCTCCGGCAATGTCGATGTCGAACCATTGCCGGTAGACGGCCTGAGTCTCTTCGGCCTGGGGAGCCAGCACCCCGGACAGCACAATCCGTCCGCCCGGACGGACAGCCTGGGCCAGCATCGGCGCCAGTACCTTGAGCGGGTTGGCGAGGATATTGGCGACGACCACGTCGGCCTGGATTTTCGGGGCTGCATCGGGCAGATAAAACTCGGCCGCCGCCTGGTTCTGCTCGGCATTCTGCCTGCTGGCGAGCACCGCCTGGGGATCAATGTCGACACCCAGCACACGCCCGGCGCCCAGCTTCAGCGCCGTAATCGCCAGGATGCCCGAGCCGCAGCCGTAATCCAGCACGCACTCGCCGCCGAGGATATTCCGCTCCAGCCATTGCAGGCAGAGGTGGGTGGTGGGGTGGCTGCCGGTGCCGAAGGCCAGGCCGGGGTCGAGAATAAGGTTGATCGCAGATGGGTCGGGCGCGGTATGCCAGGTGGGGATGAT
>JAUYEK010000039.1 GCA_030691435.1 Sulfuricella sp.
TGAATAATTGAATAAACTGTAGGAGCGGGCTTGCCCGCGATGGACGCTGATTATCGCGGGCAAGCCCGCTCCTACGCGATTAGCCAAATAGCGTTATACTTCCCGCCATGCACCCGCAACCCAATTCCGTCGGCATTGTAACGCCACAGACCGCGCACTTCGATGCGCCGCTTACCCTGAAAAGCGGCGCGACGCTGGACAGCTACGACCTGGTTTACGAAACCTACGGCACGCTGAACGCGGACAAATCCAACGCCATCCTGGTTTGCCACGCTCTTTCCGGCAATCACCATGTCGCCGGCTTCCATTCCGAACAGGAGAAGCGGCCGGGCTGGTGGGACAACATGATCGGCCCCGGCAAACCGGTGGACACCGAACGCTTTTTCGTCATCGGCCTCAACAACCTGGGCGGCTGCCACGGCTCGACCGGCCCCTCCAGCCTCAACCCGAAAACCGGCAAGCCTTACGGCAAGGCCTTCCCGTTCGTGACGGTGGAGGACTGGGTGGAAACCCAGGCGCGGCTGGCCGACCGGTTCGGCATCGAGTCTTTCGCCGCGGTGATGGGCGGCAGCCTGGGCGGGATGCAGGCGCTGTCGTGGACCATCCTGCATCCGCAGCGCGTGCGCCATGCCCTGGTGATCGCTTCGGCGCCGGGGCTGACCGCGCAGAACATCGCCTTCAACGACGTGGCGCGCCAAGCCCTCCTGACCGACCCGGATTTTCACGGCGGCGATTTCTACGCCCACGGCGTGGTGCCCCGGCGCGGCCTGCGCCTGGCGCGGATGCTCGGCCACATCACCTATTTGTCGGACGACGTGATGGGCGAGAAATTCGGTCGCATCCTGAAAAATGACGTGTTCCAGTTCGGCTATGGCGTGGAGTTCGAGGTCGAATCCTATCTGCGCTACCAGGGCGACAAGTTCGCCGACAGCTTCGACGCCAACACCTATCTGCTGATGACCAAGGCGCTCGACTACTTCGACCCCACCCATCATCACCGCGTCGGCCTGAGCGAGGCGAT
>JAUYEK010000049.1 GCA_030691435.1 Sulfuricella sp.
GCGGTCGCAAATCGCGGCGAGGGCGCCGCTCCCACAGCGGTGTTTTGGCTCTAATGGATTATCTGGGTTAATGCACTATTGTTACCAGCAAGACGATTTCCTTGGCGCTCTTGGCGGTTCAAGATCTTTTTCAGCTTCACCTCACCAGCTTGTGGAAAGTGCCCAGCCGTCGTCTGTCGATTTTGCCCGCCGTGGCGGCTTCCAGCACAGCGCAGCCCGGTTCCACCAGATGGCGGCAATTGCTGAAACGGCAATGGCCGAGGTAGGGGCGGAATTCGATGAAGGCGTGGGCGATGTCCATCTCGTTGACGTGGGCCAGGCCGAATTCCTGCAAGCCCGGCGAGTCGATGATATGGCTGTGCTCGTCGAGGTGGTAGAGGCGCGCATGGGTGGTGGTGTGCTTGCCGGAATTCAGCGCCTGGGAAATCTCGCGCGTGTGTGCCTGCGCCGCCGGCAGCAGCGCGTTGATGATGCTCGATTTGCCCATGCCGGATTGTCCCACCAGCACGCTGGTTTCGCCCTGTAAATAGGGCCGCAGCGGGCCGATATCCTGCCTGGCTGAAAGGGCGATGAGGGGGTAGCCCAGGTCGCGGTAGAGCTGCAATTGCGCCAGCGCCGCGCGGGTAGCCTGTTCCAGGTCGCACTTGTTGAGCACGATGACGATCTTGAGCGAGGCCGCTTCGGCTGCGATCAGGCAGCGGCTGACCAGATCCTCGTAGAAGGCCGGCTCTGCCGCCACCACGACGATGATCTGGGTGACGTTGGCGGCAATGATCTTTTCCTTGAATTCATCGGAGCGGAACAGCAGCGAGGTACGCGGGTCGATTGATTTGATCACGCCCTGGGCGGTGCCGGTCATCTCGATCTGGAGCCGGTCGCCGCAGGCGACGCCGCCTTTTTTGCCGCGGGTGACGCAGGAAACGATGCCCTCTGCCGTTTCAACATCGAAGTGCCTGCCGAAGGCGGCGACAACCTGGCCGTGCTGCAACTGCCCCATTCAGATGTTGAGCAGGGCGTCTATCTTCGCCGCGCAGATGAAGTCGTTTTCGGACAGGCCATTGATGGCGTGTGTGTGATAGCGCATCCGGCACTGGTTGTAGCCCACTTCCATGTCGGGGTGGTGATCCTCGCGGTGGGAAACCCAGGCGGTGGCATTGACGAAGGCCATGGTCTGGTAATAGTCATTGAAGCGGTAGATTTTGCTGATGGCCCCATCGGCATATTCCCAGCCGCTGAGTTGCGCCAGGAATCGGCGGATATCCTCTTCGGACAGGGGCGGCACACCGCCTTCGCAGGGTTTGCAGCTCTTTTTGGTAAGGTCGCAGAACGGTTCGTCGGCCATGGTCATATCGCCTGCTACTTGAAGTGGTAGTACTGGAGGTTCAAATAGGCTGCAACGTGGTTCTCCTCATCGGGAAACCAGTTCGCGCCGACATTGGCATTGCAGTTGCGGATGCGGGCCTGGAGTTGCTGCGGGTTCTTCACCTTGCGTTCGAGGCGGGAATAAATGGCGGAACCGTCGCCGCCGGTCATGGAAACGTGGCAGCTGGTGCAGGATTTATCGTGCAGGGTTTTGCCGATCCTGGTGTCGCCCTTGGGAAAGGGATTGGCAAACGCCGCCGCGCTGACGAGCAGGAGGCTCAGGAGCAGTGCAAAGAGTTTCATGTGGACCTCCGTGGGTTGATATTGTTAAACATAGCAGCTTGGTGGGCACGTTTTTTGTGCCCACGCTGTCGATTAGAGATTTTCCGCGTGGGCACAAAAAACGTGCCCACCCTTGGCTTAACAGGTCCTAAGCCCCACTCAGTTCAAAGCGCATCTGCTTGCCCAACGCCGCTGCCGCGCTTGCCAGTGTGGTGAGCGTCAGGCTGGTGTCCGTTTCATCCAGTAGGCGGTTCAATGCGGCACGGCTGGTGTGCATTTTCTTGGCCATTGCCGTTTTGGTAAGTTTCTGAGCAGACATTTCCTGCTCAATTTGCCAGGCGATAACCCGTTTCACGGCGACCGCCGTTGCTTCATCGAGCATGGCCTCTTCCGCGAGAAAATCGTCAAAACCGCTACCAACATGAGGATTACTCATTTTCGTCTCCTTAACTGTTTCAGCCGCTCTTTGGCCAAGTCCAACTCCGGCCTGGGTGTTTTCTGCTGTTTCTTGATGAAGGCGTGCAGCAGGATCATCAAGCCGCCTTCGGTCACGAACAGCGTTCTGGCAATTCTGGTATCCAGGCGCGTTCGTACTTCCCAAATGCCATCTTCCAGATGAGACACCAAAGGCATTCCAAGCGGCCAACCAAACTGCACCGTCTTGATGTCCCCGCCGATCGCCTTCTTTTCCGCAGCCGATAGTGTTCGCAACCAGTCCCGGACGGGCTCAGTACCGGTTTCGGTTCTGAAGAATCGGACATCGAGAATCGGTTGTTGGTCCATGTGTAAAATGTACCATTATTGATACGAAAATGCAAGATCATAGCTCGCGTAAGGCAATGGGAAAGCGCAATGGAAAAGCGTAGCGCCTTCCGCCGCGTGGATGCCCCGCACACGTTTCGGTGAGAACTAAATAATAGCAGCTTGGTAGGGTGGGCACGTTTTTTGTGCCCACGCTGTCGATTAGAGATTATTCCGCGTGGGCA
>JAUYEK010000050.1 GCA_030691435.1 Sulfuricella sp.
GCTCCCACAGCGAGCGAAAGTTACAGCGGCCGCTTGATGCTGAAGCCGCCGCGAATCTGGCCCAGGGTGTAGCCGGTGGCCTTGTCGTGGGGGTATTCGGCCTTCAGCGCATCCTTCACGTTGGGGGCGATGGTGTCGTCCGTGCCGTGGCACTTCAGGCACACATCCTGCACCGGGATGGCTTTCATGTAACGGTAGAATTTGCCTTGCGGTTCGGTGACGACTTCAGCGAATTCCATGTTGGACGGGTTTTCCTTCTCCATGCGTTTTTCGAAATCGGCCAGGACCTTCTGCTCCCAGGCGTCCGGCATGCCCAGCGCAGCGTTGCGCGTTTTCAGGGATTTGCGGCCGACATTCCAGCCGTTCTTGCGCGAAACTTCGGAGGCGATGGCTGGCGCCACGTTGCGGCACACCTTGGTGGCGGCTACGGGTCCGTTTTCCTTCATTTCCTTTTGCAGTTCGCCGCTCAGCTGCGAGGCGAATTCCTTGATGATCTTGCGACTTTCTTCCTGGTACTGGGCCATGTCGTCGGCGAAGGCGGGCAGGGCGCTCATGGCGAGCAGCAGGGATGGGGTGATGAGTAATAGTTTTTTCATTGTGGTCTCCTGTGGGGGCAAACATGATCGTTCGATTATTCTAGCATTTATCCAGGCAATACAAATAGATTGCCGGGTCAGGCTGGGCTCCCTGGCGTTGCGCCTGCCAGATCATTTCCCCCAGGCAGTCCATGATCAAATGCTCGGCGTCGTGCGCGCTACCCGTCTTTTCCAGGAGGCGCCGGTAGTGGGCGGCGATGCCGCGCGGCTGGTCGATCGGCAGTTGCTCGCGGATCGCTAAATGCAGGCTCAAGTGAAGGAAGGGGTTGGCTTCGCCTGACTCAGGCAAATAATCGCGCTCGACGTAGCGTTCCGGGCTGTCGAAGATGGCATGGTATTCGGGGTGCTGTTGCATCAATTCCAGGGCAATGGCTTCCAGATCGGAGAGCGGCTGGCGGGCGCGGAATTTTTGCCAGGCATCGAAGAAGAAGCGGCGCGCCTGGTCGCGACTGGGGCTAAACATGAGCGCTCATCCGGGCGAACAGACCGAGAACGGCGGCGTGCTGCAGCAGCTGGTTGGCGCCGTCCAGCGGACCGATTTCGCCGTTGCCGTAGAAGCCGATCAGCGGCATGTCCGGGAAGCGCTGCTTGACCAGGTCGAGGTCGCGGTCCACCCCGCCGTAGAAATAAGGGCCGCGTCCCATGCAGGGGAACAGCAGGCCGAAATCGGGCGGGGCATCGAGTTCCTGCTGCAAGCGGTCTATCGTCAGGCGCATGTCGCGTTCGGCGGCCAGCGGCTGGCGTACCGCCCAGAACATCTGCTCGCCGGGCGTAAGCCGCGCCGACAGGGTGACCGAGCGATCCTCGGCATTGGCGGAAATTATCGGTGCGAGTCGGAAACGGCCCTCGGCGATAGCCGTGGCCGGATCGCCATAGATGATCCCGGCCATCAGCAGGTGCAGGGGAAGGCTGTCCTCGCTGCGCAGGTCGAGAGGCAGCTCGCGCGTCAGCACGTTCATGGCAGGCTGCTGTCCGAGCGAGATCACGTCGTAGCCGCTGGCCTGGGTGATCGCCAGCGGTTCGCTCAGGGCACGGACGCCCTGGGAAACGCCGACGGCACCGCTTGCACCGGCCAACCGGGTTTCGCAGCGACCGCTTTCCGCCGTCCTGCCGCCGCACCACACCTTGAACGGCCCCTGCCCGGTCGCATCTCCCGATACCCCGCCGAAGCGCCGCCCCGGTTCGCCGATCCAGGCAGAGTTGAGGGCGTTGGGGGCGGCCAGCGACAGGATCAGGTCGCCAGCCTGAGGTTGTGGCGCAGGAACCAGGCTGACGTCGCCGCCAAACA
>JAUYEK010000055.1 GCA_030691435.1 Sulfuricella sp.
GCCGATGGTGGATGCGCTTCGCTTATCCACCCTACCCCTACCCTCCCCACTCTTCACGACCATGCACATCGGCATCCCCAAAGAAATCAAGGACCACGAGTACCGCGTCGGCATCGCCCCGGCCGGGGTACGCGCCCTGACCGACGCCGGCCACGAGGTGCGGGTGGAAACCCGCGCCGGCGAGCGCATCGGCTTTAGCGACGAACTCTATCTGGCTACGGGCGCGAGGATAGTCAACACGCCATCCGAAGCCTACGCCTGCCCGCTGATCGTCAAGGTCAAGGAACCTCAACCCGGCGAAATTCCGCTGCTCCGGGAAGAACAGGTGCTGTTTACCTATTTGCATCTGGCCGCCGACCCGGCGCTCACCGTCCGCCTGCTGGAAAGCAGAATAGTCGCCATCGCCTACGAAACCGTCACCGACACGGCAGGCGCTTTGCCCCTGCTCACACCAATGTCGGAAGTGGCCGGAAGAATCTCCATCCAGGCCGGCGCCACCACGCTACAACTGGCCAACGGGGGCTGCGGCGTACTGCTCGGCGGAGTCCCCGGCGTAGCGCCCGGAAAAGTGTTGATCCTCGGCGCCGGGACGGTCGGCGCCCATGCCGCCAGGATGGCGCTGGGGCTGGGCGCCGACGTCACCCTCATGGACATCAGCCTGCCACGGCTACGCCATCTCGACGACGTATTCGGCGCCCGCCTCAAGACCCGCTATTCCGAAGCGCATGCCATCGAGGAACTGGTGTGCGAGGCCGACCTGATAGTCGGCGCTGTACTGCTCCCCGGCAAGCGCGCGCCGAAATTGATCAGCCGCGCCCTCGTCCAACAGATGAAACCGGGCTCGGTGCTGGTGGATGTGGCGATCGATCAGGGCGGCTGTGCCGAAACCTCCCGCCCCACGACGCATTCCAGCCCCACTTACATCGAGGAAGGCGTGGTGCATTACTGCGTTGCCAACATGCCGGCAGCCTGTGCGCGCACCGCCACCCAGGCGCTGACCAACGCCACCCTGCCCTACGTGCTGGCGCTTGCCGGCAAGGGATGGAAGGAAGCGCTGAAAGCGGATGCCGGGCTGCGCAATGGGCTCAACCTCCACCTCGGCCAGGTGACCCATGCCGGTCTGGCCGCCGATCTCGGTTTGCCCTGCATCAGCCCCGATGCCGCTTTAACGTGAAACTCGCGAAGCGAGACCTCATCCCCCTCGCCCTCTGGGAGAGGGCAGGGGTGAGGGAAACGGTCATGGCGAATTGCCGTTTCATTATTCGAGACGGCGATTCGCCATGACCGTTGGGGTAAAGCCCGCCAGCCGGGCGACACATTGCAGGGCTATATTTCCTGAGGTCAGATCTTCGTGCGACTTGCCAGTAGAGGATTGAATGGCTGATAATCGCACCATAGCGAACATTGAGGCGGCCTGACGACAATGGAGCATTTCTTTTTCATTCTGATCGGCACGGTATTGGTCAACAACATCGTGCTGGTCAAGATGCTTGGCCTGTGCCCCTTCATGGGGGTATCCAAGAAGCTGGGCGCCGCCGTCGGCATGGGCGCGGCGACCGCCTTCGTCCTCACCCTGGCTTCCGGCCTGAGCTATCTGGTGGATCATCACCTTTTGATCCCCAACGACCTCAGCTATCTGCGCACCCTGTCCTTCATCGTGGTGATCGCGGCCATCGTCCAGTTCACCGAAATGTTTATTCGCAAATCCAGTCCGGTGCTGTACCAGGTGCTGGGCATCTACCTGCCGCTGATCACCACCAACTGCGCGGTGCTCGGCATCCCCCTGCTGAACGTGCAGGAAAATCACAATTTCATTGACTCCCTGCTCTACGGCTTCGGCGGCGCGGTCGGTTTCGCACTGGTGCTGGCATTGTTCGCCGCCATGCGCGAACGCCTTGAAGGCGCCGCCATCCCGGCGCCGTTCCGCGGCTCGGCCATCGCGATGGTTACCGCCGGACTGTTGAGCCTTGCGTTCATGGGTTTTGCCGGGTTGGTGAAATGATTGCACTTACTTCACCTTTTTCCACAAGGGGCTACCCTCTCCCCAACCCTCTCCCGCAAGCGGGCGAGGGGGCGAACGAGAAGAGCGCTTGTTTTGATCGGCG
Organism: Sulfuricella sp.; assembly: GCA_030691435.1. Lineage (GTDB taxonomy): Bacteria > Pseudomonadota > Gammaproteobacteria > Burkholderiales > Sulfuricellaceae > Sulfuricella. The sequence continues at coordinate 2,106 of JAUYEK010000055.1, forward strand.
CTTGTTTTGATTGGCGCAATTCTGGTCATGGTTCTCCTCGCCGTCATTCTCGGCGCTGTACTCGGTTTCGCCTCGATCAAGTTCAAGGTCGAGGGCAACCCCCTGGTCGAGAAAGTCGAAGCAACCCTGCCGCAGACCCAGTGCGGGCAGTGCGGTTACGCCGGTTGCCGCCCCTACGCCGAAGCGGTTGCCGCCGGCCAGGCCGAACCCAACCTGTGCATCCCCGGCGGCGACAACGTGGCAAAGAATCTGGCCGAGCTGCTCGGCGTCGAATTCAAGCCGGTTGGCGGTGATGAAGGCGCCGGACCCAAACCCAAAATGGTCGCTTTCATCGATGAAAGCACCTGCATCGGTTGCACCGCCTGCATCAAGGTCTGCCCGGTCGATGCCATCGTCGGCTCGACGAAGCTGATGCACACCATTTTGGCCGACCCATGCACCGGCTGCGAACTATGCATACCGGCCTGCCCGGTGGACTGCATCGCGATGATCCCGGTGCAGAAAAACATCGCCACCTGGAAATGGCAGTACCCGGTTTTCGAATTGAAGAAAGCGGCATGAAAAACCCCCACAAATTCCACGGCGGCGTGCATCCGCCCGAGCACAAGACAGAATCGAGCCGCCTGCCGATCACCGTAGCGCCGCTGCCGCCGCGCCTGATCGTGCCGCTGCGCCAGCATACCGGCAACCCGGCCAAGCCGGTGGTCAATGTCGGCGACCACGTGCTGAAAGGACAGATGATCGGCGCCGCCGACGGTTACATCTCCGCTGCCGTTCATGCGCCGACATCAGGCACCGTCAGCGCCATAGAACCCCACGCCGTGCCGCACCCGTCCGGCCTGCCGGACCTGTGCATCACCATCGAGGCGGATGGCGAGGATCGCTGGACAGAGAGAAAGCCGCTGGACTACCAAACCGCCGACCCCGATGCGGTGCGCGCCCTGCTGCGCGATGCCGGCATCGTCGGCCTGGGCGGCGCAGCGTTCCCCGCCTACGTCAAACTCAATCCCGGTCGGCAGAAGATCAAGACCCTGGTCGTGAACGGCGCCGAGTGCGAACCCTGGATCACCTCAGACGACCTGCTGATGCGCGAACGCGCAGCCGAAATCGTCGCCGGCATCAAAATCATGGCGCACCTGATGCAGCCGGAAGAAGTCCTGATCGGCATCGAGGACAACAAGCCCGAAGCCATCGCGGCGATGCAATCCGCTTGCCAGGGAACGGGCTTTGAAGTGGTCACGGCGCCCGTCCTTTATCCCAGCGGCGGCGAAAAGCAGTTAATCAAGCTGCTCACCGGCAAGGAAGTACCGAGCGGCCAGCGCCCGATCAACATCGGCGTAACCTGCTCCAATACCGGCACCGCCTACACCGTGCACCGCGCCGTCAACCACGGCGAAGCGGTGATCTCGCGCATTGTCACGATTACCGGCAATGTCGCCAGACCACAGAATTTCGAAGCCCTGATCGGCACCCCACTCGACGAACTCGCCCAGCTGGCGGGCGGCGCCAGGCCCGACACCAGCCACTACATCATGGGTGGGCCGATGATGGGCTTCGACCTGAACAATCTCGGCGCCCCTCTGACCAAGGCGATCAACTGCGTGATCGCCGCTTCGCCCGCGCTGTTCCCGCCCAAACCGGCGGCAATGCCGTGCATCCGCTGCACCCAGTGCGCCCAAGCCTGCCCGTGCAACCTCCAGCCGCAAGAACTCTTCTGGTTCTCGCAAAGCCGGAATTTCGACAAGGCGCGCGCCTACAACCTGTTCGACTGCATCGAATGCGGCTGCTGCGATTATGTCTGCCCCAGCCACATTCCGCTGGTTTCCTACTATCGCTTCGCCAAGTGTGAAATAGTGGCGCAGGATCGGGAAAAAATCGCAGCGGAGCAGTCCAGGCAACGCTTTGAGTTCAAGCAGATGAGGGAAGAACGCGAGAAGGCGGAAAAAGCGGCCCGCATGGCCGAGAAGGCGGCTGCCGCCAAGGCAGCGGCCGCGGAAAACCCGGACGATCCCGTCGCGGCAGCGAAAAAGGCCGCGATCCAGGCCGCCGTGGAGCGCACCAAGGCGAAGAAGGCCGAGGCTGCTGCTCTTACCCCCTCTCCCCAACCCCCTCCCACAAGGGGAGAGGGGGCAAACGAAAAGGGCGCTTGTTTCGATTTGCCCTCTCCCCAACCCTCCCCCGCCGGGGGGGAGGGAGCAAAAAACACGGAACCCTCATGAGCTCACCCCACGTCCTTACCCCCGGCAGCAGCGTCAGCACCATCATGCTGCTGGTGCTGGCCGCCCTGCTGCCGGCGATCGCCGTCTATTATTTCTTCTTCGGTCCCGGCATCCTGATCAGCCTCGCCCTGGCCAGCGTCACGGCGCTGGTGGCCGAAGCGGCGATGCTGCAACTGCGCAACTATCCGGTGAAACATTTCCTGGCCGACGGCAGCGCCGTGCTCACTGGCTGGCTGCTGGCGCTGTCCATCCCGCCGCTGGCGCCATGGTGGCTGGTCGTGGTCGGCACCGCCTTCGCCATCGTTGTCGCCAAGCACCTTTACGGCGGCCTCGGCAACAACCTGTTCAACCCGGCGATGGTGGGCTTCGCCGTACTGATGATCTCCTTCCCAGCCACCATGACGCAATGGCCGGCGCCGCTGTTGCTGTCGCAGCACCCGGTCGGATTTTCCGAAGCGCTACAGTACTACTTCAGCGGCACGCTGCAAGGCGTCAAGCTCGACGCCGTGACCATGGCCACCCCGCTCGACGCCCTGAAGACCCAGCTGAGTCTGCAGCACACCGTGGGCGAAGTGAAGAGCATGCCGATCTTCGGCAACTTCGGCGGCAAGGGTACCGAGGCGATCGCCGCCATGTACCTGCTCGGCGGCCTGTTCCTGCTGCAGCGGCGCATTATCACCTGGCACACCCCGGTTTCCTTCCTGGTCACCCTGGCTCTGATCGCCGCGCTGTTCAACGGCATCGACCCCAACCGCTACGCCTCGCCGATGTTCCACCTCTTCACCGGCGGCGCCATGCTGGGTGCATTCTTCATTGCCACCGACTACGTCACCAGCCCGACCACGCCGCTCGGCAAGCTGGTCTTCGGCGCCAGCGTCGGCTTCCTCGTGTACGTCATTCGAGTATTCGGGGGCTACCCGGACGGCATCGCATTCGCTGTCCTGATCATGAACGCGGCCGTGCCGCTGATCGACGCCTACACCCAGCCGCGGGTATACGGCCACGACTCCGGAATGAAACCATGACCACCAGCATCCTTCGCCACGCATCCGCCTCCGCCGGCATCCTCACCGCCTTCGCGGTCGTCGGCACGGCGCTGCTTGCCGCCACCTATCTGGTCACCCGCCCGATCATTGCCGAAACCGAGAAACAGGCCAAGCTCGCCCTAATCGGCCAGATCCTGCCGGCCACGCTGTACGACAACGATTTATTGAAGGACGCCGCACTGCTTCCGCCCGCCAGGGAACTCGGCAACCGTGATCCCACCACGGTCTATCGCGCCGTAAAGGAAGGCAAACCCTTCGCCGCCGTGCTGGAAGTGATTGCCCCTGACGGCTACAGCGGCAAAATCCGGATGATCGTCGCGATCAGGGCGGATGGCGAAGTTTCCGGAGTGCGCGTGGTGACCCACAACGAAACCCCCGGCCTGGGCGACTATATTGAAATAGCGAAAAACAGCTGGATCCGGATATTCGAGGGCAAATCGCTGTCGAAATTTACAGCTCAGGAATGGAAAGTAAAGAAGGACGGCGGCAAATTCGAGCACATGGCGGGCGCCACGGTGACGCCGCGCGCGGTGGTCAAGGCCGTGCACAAATCGCTGAAATATTTTGCCGCGAATCAGGACAATATCTTTTCCCTGGCGGCCAATACTCAGGAGCAAGCCAAATGAGTACGGACACCATCAGCTACAAGGAAATCATCTGGAACGGCATCTGGAAGAATAATGCCGGCATCGTCACCCTGCTCGGCCTGTGCCCCCTGCTGGCGGTCAGCGCCACGGTGGTCAACGGCGTCAGCCTGGGGCTGGCCACGGCGCTGGTGATGGCCTGCAGCAACGGAGCGGTGTCGGTGGTGCGGAGCTGGGTGCCGAACGAAATCCGCATTCCCGTTTTCATCCTGATCATCGCCGTTCTGGTGACCATCATCCAGCTGGTGATGAATGCCTACATGCAGCCGCTTTACCTGGTGCTGGGTATTTTCGTGCCGCTGATCGTGGTCAACTGCAACGTGCTCGGCCGCGCCGAAGCCTTCGCCTCGAAAAATCCAGTGGCGCCCTCGGTGGTGGACGGCTTCATGGTCGGCTTCGGCCTCACCCTCACCCTCGGCGTGCTGGGGGCGATGCGCGAAATATTCGGCAAGGGCACGCTGTTTTCCGGCATCGACCTGGCGCTGGGCGAACCGGCCAAGGGGCTGGTCATCACCGTCTTTCCCGACTATCAGGGCTTTCTGCTCGCCATTCTGCCGCCCGGCGCCTTCCTCGGCTTGGGCTTGCTGATTGCCGGCAAGAACTGGATCGACCAAAGAGGCGAGAGGCTAGGGGCTAGAGGCTAGAAAAAACCTGGCGCACAGCGCCAGACAAAACCTCTAGCCCCTATCCATGAACGCCGCCAAACGTTGCGAAATCTTCACCCGTTTCCGCGCCGCCAACCCCAAGCCCACCACTGAACTGGTCTACCACACCCCATTCGAACTGCTGGTGGCTGTAGTGCTTTCGGCCCAGGCCACGGACAAGAGCGTCAACCTCGCCACCGCCAAACTGTTTCCGGTAGCCAATACGCCGCAGAAGATACTCGCCCTCGGCCAGGGAGGGCTGGAGTCCTACGTCAAATCCATCGGCCTGTATAAGAGCAAGGCTAAGCACCTGATCACAACCTGCCGCCTGCTGCTGGAACAGCACGACAGCGAAGTACCGCACAGCCGAGAAGCGCTGGAAAAGCTGCCTGGCGTCGGGCGCAAGACTGCGAACGTGATATTGAACACTGCTTTCGGCGAGCCCACCATCGCGGTGGATACCCACATCTTCCGCGTCGCCAACCGCATCGGCATCGCACCGGGCAAGACCGTGCTGGAAGTGGAAAAGAACCTGCTCAAGTTCGTCGCCCCGGAATTCCGCCACGATGCGCACCACTGGCTGATCCTGCACGGTCGCTACGTGTGCAAGGCGCGCAGGCCGGACTGCCCGCACTGCCTGATCAACGACCTGTGCGAATACAAAGAGAAAACAACATGAATTCAACCCAGATAATCCATCAGAGCCAAAACACCGCTGTAGGAGCGGCGCCAACCCTCTCTCCAACTCTCTCCCAAAGGGAGAGAGGGCGATCGTCCCTTCCCCTTCACCCGCAAGGAGTGTCCCCGCCAGGTTCCCGCCGCTTCGCGGCGACCATGGCGAGACAA
>JAUYEK010000069.1 GCA_030691435.1 Sulfuricella sp.
AGGTTTATGCGGCTACCACGCATGACCCGGTGACGCCCGAGCTGGTCGAGCTGTTGCTGGGCGGCGTGAAGCTGCACGATGAGCCCGCGCCGCTGGCCGCAGTGACCTGCCGCAAGCTGGGCGAGCACCAGCTGGAGATCGTGCTGGAGCAGGGCAAGTACCATCAGGTCAAGCGCATGCTGGCTGCCGCCGGCAATCATTGCACTGCCTTGAGCCGCACGGCGATCGGCAACTTGACGCTGGATGCGCTGGGGCTGAAAGAGGGCAAATGGTGCTATCTGGACGAAGCGCAGCGGGCATTGCTGATGCCTGGCGCGTGAGGGTTATAATGGCTGTGGTTTGCTTGGAACTGAATTGATAATTAAAGGATTTTCATGAGTTTGAAATGCGGAATCGTCGGACTGCCCAACGTGGGCAAGTCCACCCTGTTCAACGCCATCACCAGCGCCGGAATTGCGGCGGAAAATTACCCCTTCTGCACCATCGAGCCCAACGTCGGCATCGTCGAAGTGCCCGACCCGCGCATCGATGCGCTGGCGGCCATCGTCAAGCCGCAGAAGGTGCAGCATGCCGTGGTCGAGTTCGTCGACATCGCCGGCCTGGTGGCGGGTGCGTCCAAGGGCGAGGGCCTGGGCAACAAGTTCCTCGCCAATATCCGTGAGACCGACGCGATTGCCCACGTGGTGCGCTGCTTCATCGACGAAAACGTGGTGCATGTGGCGGGCAAAGTGGACCCGATTTCCGACATCGAGGTGATCAACACCGAGCTGGCGCTGGCCGACCTGGAAACCGTCGAGAAGGCGTTCAACCGCTATAACAAGGCGGCCAAAACCGGCGACAAAGAGGCGGTCCAGGTGATTGCCCTGCTGGAAAAAGTGCGGGCGCATCTGGATCAGGGCCAGCCGGTGCGCGCGCTGGCGCAGTCCGAAGATGAGCGGGAACTGCTCAAGCCGCTGTGCCTGATGACCGCCAAGCCCACCATGTACATTGCCAACGTGGACGAGAACGGTTTCGACAACAACCCGATGCTGGCCAAGGTGGAAGAATTCGCCCAGCGCGAGAATGCGCCGGTGGTCGCGATCTGCGCCGCAATGGAAGGCGAGATCGCCGACCTGGAAGAAGAGGACAAAAAAGCTTTCCTGGCCGACATGGGGCTGGACGAGCCGGGCCTGAACCGCGTCATCCGCGCCACCTACAAGCTGCTGGGCCTGGAGACCTATTTCACCGCCGGGGTCAAAGAAGTGCGGGCCTGGACCATCCACGCCGGCGACACCGCGCCGCAGGCCGCAGGCGTGATCCACACCGACTTCGAGCATGGCTTCATCCGCGCCGAAGTGATCAGCTTCGACGATTTCGTTGCTTGCAAGGGCGAGCAGGGCGCGAAAGAGGCCGGCAAAATGCGCCTCGAAGGTAAGGAATACGTGGTGCATGACGGCGACGTCATGCACTTCAGGTTTAACGTCTGATCGACTCCGTAACGACGTATCCTTTTTATTTGAGGTAAGGCTTGCACGGTCGGCGCAGGAATCATGCAAAATAAAAAAATCTCGCCAAGATGGTAAGATGGGCATGGCTGCCACATTCTATCAAGTATCGTGCTACTGGAGGCTTACCATGAAGCCAGCATCTGACAACGATAAACGCCGCTTTTCCCGTATTCCCTTTCACGCAGACGTTCAGCTTCATCTGGGGCCGGATATGCACCCGGCGCATTTGCTGGATATCGCCCTCAAGGGCGCTCTGGTGGAGTTGCGGCAGCCTGTTGCTGCCCTTCGGGGGAAAGCCTGCCAGTTGACGCTCAACCTGGGCAGGGGAGGAGAGGCCATCGTGATGGAAGGCGTGGTGGTGCATCAGGAAGGCCGGCATGTCGGCATCGAGTGCCGCCATATCGACGTGGATAGCCTGACCAGCCTGCGCCGTTTGGTGGAGCTTAACCTGGGCGACGAGACGCTGCTGGACAGGGATCTGTCCCATCTGTTCGATTCCAAATAGTGTCCGGAAACTCCGGTGAGACAATGCGGAAGCGCCGTTGTCCGATTTTGAGATCAAGAACCCGGCGGCTTTTGTGCCGCATTGGCTGAAGATCGACTTTCGACACGGGAATTGGGAAGGCGAGTTTGGATTTTCCGGGCGCGAATGAGCGATAGCGGATCAATCTTGACAAACGGACGATAAAAAGTCAGAATTCGCATCCTTCGATTTGTCTCGGTGATATAGCTCAGTCGGTTAGAGCACAGCACTCATAACGCTGGGGTCGGTGGTTCAAATCCACCTATCACCACCACTTTCCTCTCATGCGATCTGGCAGCAATTATCACCACCGTTTGGTTGTGTGCTATCGTGTATTTATGCTGAAGCATTTTTTATTTCT
>JAUYEK010000073.1 GCA_030691435.1 Sulfuricella sp.
CTCACCCCTCACCCCTCACCCCTCACCCCTCACCAAAAAGTCCTGATAAATCACTTTCAGTTTTTTGCGTATCTATTTGCTTTTTAAGCATATTGGTTTTTCTGTAATTTGTTAATTAACTCGTTGTCACAAAAGAGAAAAACCCGAAATTTAGCTTGACCCCCCGTTTTTTTTTGCCTATAGTGGGAAACAGTGGCGAGAAGTGGGGGATTGTGGGAATACATCTCGCCGATCTGAATACAAGGGGGCGTTATGTTTCGCGGTGCAACAGCTTTGAATCTCGATGCGAAAGGACGCTTGGCAGTGCCGAGCAAGCATCGTGACGCGCTGCTGGTTCAGTCCGCCGGGCGGCTGGTCATGACCGCGCACCCCCACCGCTGTGTGCTGCTCTACCCTCAGCCAGCCTGGCTGCCCATCGAAGAAAAAATCAATTCATTGCCGAGTTTCGATCCCGTGTCGAGTTCCTGGAAGCGCCTGCTGTTGGGCCATGCCGAGGAGCTGGAGCTGGATGCATCCGGTCGCCTGCTGGTTTCTCCCGTGCTGCGTCAACTGGCCGGACTGGAGAAAGAAGCCATGCTGATCGGCCAGGGCGGATATTTCGAGCTGTGGAGCATGGAGGGCTGGCGTGCCCAGATGGAGCAGGCGCTGTCGCCTGGTAATGCCATTCCGGTCGCGCTGGAAAATTTCTCGCTGTGAGCGAGGGATTCCACCACAAGACGGTTCTGCTGGATGAGGCTGTTGAAGCGCTGAACATCCAGCCGGACGGGGTGTATGTGGATTGCACCTTCGGTCGCGGCGGCCACAGCCGGCTGATTCTGGAAAAGCTCGGCGAGCGGGGTCGGTTGATCGCATTGGACAGGGATTTGGCCGGAGTGGAAGAGGCCCGGAAAATAACCGACCCACGTTTCCAGATTGTGCATAGCAGTTTCAGCCGTTTGCGCGATGTGTTGAGGGAGCTGGGCGTTGCGCACGTCGATGGGGTTTTGCTTGACCTGGGGATTTCTTCCCCGCAGATCGACGAAGCGGCACGCGGCTTCAGTTTTCGTTTTGATGGGCCGCTCGATATGCGCATGGACACGAGCCATGGGCAAACCGCTGCGGAATGGTTGGCTGGCGTAACGGAACAACAACTGGGGGAGGTAATAAAAAATTATGGTGAAGAACGGTATGCTAAACAGATTGCAAGGGCGATTATTGCGGCTCGGTCAGGGGAACCCGTTATTACCACTCGCCAGCTTTCCCAGGTCGTGGCAAAGGCCTTCAAAAGCCGCGAGCCACATCAAGACCCGGCGACGCGCACCTTTCAAGCTATACGGATTTACCTCAATCAGGAGCTTGAGGAGTTGTCGCTAGTGCTACCTCAGTGCGTCGATGTTCTGGCGCCGTTCGGTCGCCTCGTAGTCATCAGCTTTCATTCCCTCGAAGATCGGGTCGTCAAGCGTTTCATGCGTGATGGCGCGCAACCGGCTGTTTATCCGGCCAGGCTGCCGTTGCGCGCCGCGGAGCTGCCGGCGCCGCATTTGCGCCTGGTGGGCAAGGCTGCTCGGCCTTCCGCGGCGGAAGTCTCCGCCAATCCGCGCTCGCGTAGCGCGGTGATGCGCGTGGCTGAGCGCACGGAGGCGGCGTGACCAAGCTCAACTTGCTGCTGGTGCTGGTTTCGGTGATGTGCGCGCTGGGGATCGTTACCGCCCAGCACAAGGCGCGCAAGATTTTCATCGAACTGCAGCAGGAGCAGGAGCTGGCGAAAAAGATGGAAGTGGAGT
>JAUYEK010000163.1 GCA_030691435.1 Sulfuricella sp.
CCCTCACCCCTCACCCCTCACAGAAATTAATGCAACGTAAAACCAAAATTGTCGCCACTCTTGGCCCCGCTTCCACCGACCCGGAAGTCCTCACCCGCATGTTGCAGGCCGGGGTGGATGTCGTCCGCCTGAATTTTTCCCACGGCAAGCCCGAGGATCATATCCAGCTGGCCGAATCGGTGCGCGCATTGGCGCGTGCCCAAGGAAAAACCGTGGGCGTGCTGGTCGATCTGCAGGGGCCGAAAATCCGCATCGGCAAATTCGAGCATGGCAAAGTCACCCTGGTCAACGGCGACAGCTTTATCCTCGACAGCGACTGCGAACTGGGCAACCAGGAGCGGGTCGGCCTGGACTACAAGGAACTGCCCCGTGACGTCAGCCGCGGCACAACGCTGCTGCTGGACGACGGCCGCATCGTGATGTGGGTGGAAGAAGTCGTCGGCAACAAGATTCTCTGCACCGTGAAACAAGGCGGCGTCCTGTCCAACAACAAGGGCATCAACCGCCAGGGCGGCGGGCTCTCCGCCTCGGCGCTGACCGACAAGGACATGGAGGACATCAAGACCGCCGCTGCGCTGAAGGCCGACTACCTGGCGGTGTCCTTCCCGCGCGATGGCGCCGACATGCAACTGGCGCGCAGGCTGATGCAGGCCGCCGGCGGCAAAAGCATGCTGGTGGCCAAGATCGAGCGTGCCGAGGCGATTACCAACCTGGATGAAATCCTCGATGCTTCCGACGTCATCATGGTGGCGCGCGGTGACCTCGGCGTAGAGGTCGGCGACGCTGCGGTGCCGGCACTGCAGAAACGCATGATCCGCATGGCACGGGAAAAGAACAAGCTCGCCATCACCGCCACCCAGATGATGGAGTCCATGATTAACAGCCCGATCCCGACGCGCGCGGAAGTTTCCGACGTGGCGAATGCGGTGATCGACGGCACCGACGCGGTGATGCTGTCAGCCGAAACCGCCGCCGGACAATATCCGGTCGAAGCGGTGGCGGCCATGGACCGGGTATGCATCGAAGCGGAAAAGGAATATGAAACCGCCTTCAGCAAGCGTCGCCTGAACATGCAGTTCGACCGCGTCGACGAATCCATCGCCATGGCGACCATGTACACCGCCTACCATTTGCAGGTCAAGGCCATCGCCGCCCTGACCGAATCCGGTTCGACCGCCCTGTGGATGTCGCGGGTCAACCCCGATGTGCCGATCTATGCACTCACGCCAGAAGCGTCCACGCGCCGCAAGCTCACCCTGTTCCGCGGCGTTTACCCGGTCAACTTCAAGCCCGCCACGCAGGAGCGCGAGCAGGTGCTGCATGAGGCCGAAGATGAATTGCGCCGCCGCGGCGCGGTGAGGGACGGGGATCTGATCATCCTCACCATCGGCGAACCGATCGGCAAATCCGGCGGCACCAACACCATGAAGATCGTCAAAGTGGGCGAGAGCCGGAAAACAAACGGGTAGGGTGGGCAACGCCCTTTTGCCCACGCGGAAATCATCTCCGCACACCGCGTGGGCACAAAAACGGTGCCCACCCTACAAAACCTCACTTTTTTAAAAAT
>JAUYEK010000079.1 GCA_030691435.1 Sulfuricella sp.
GCCCTTGATTTTGGCCAGTTCGTCGATGAAGTAGTTGGCGGTGGAGCCGGTGCCCACGCCGATGATCCCAGCGGGTACGTGCTCGATGGCGGCGCGGGCGGTGGCTTGTTTTAGTTCGTCTTGCGTCATGTTTCCAAATCCCCGTGAATGATAAGTTTTATCCAAACAATCGAATAATTATCTCAGGGTTTGTCGGTTTTAGAAACTTTTTGGGTTCTTTCGCCGATCAATTTTTTGGCCAGTTACGGTTTGGCCGGCCGGCCGGTCTTGAGTTTCTCCACCTGTTCCACGGCCTTGATCAAAGCGGTGTCCGGCAGCTTGGACAGGCTCAGCAAACCCGCTCGCAGCAGTTCGCTTTTCTTGACGTGAACGCCAGCATGCAGGCATTTCTTCTTGAGTTCGGCAAGTTGGGCGTAATCATTTTCCGGCATGGTGAAACTGTCGCGCACCATTTTAATTTTTTTGGGTTTGTCTGCCTTGGGCGGCTTCTCCGTTTTTGAGGCTTTCGGCTTTGTTGCCAAGGGCGCGGCAGCGGTTTTTTTGGGGGGCGATTTGACTGCCTGTTTTGCGGGCGGCGGCGTTTTTATCGCGGCGGCTGGCTTGGTCGTTTTATTCTCTGCCGGTGCGGCTGGCGCTGGTTTGGTATTAGGTTTGGCTTTCTCGGTCATGGCTCGCTCCAAATTAAAGTGACACTGTTAAGCACGAATCAATATATACAGTTTATACAATTTATTGGTCTGTTCAACAAATATTTTCAATTCTTAATAATTAGTAATAAATAGTTATGTCAGATTATTATTTCCCTTCCATGCCATTCGATGGCAGTTCACGTCCCGGCTTCTGATTTGGCCTGAATCCTGATAACCTCTCAAACAAAACCGGATCAAGAAGCTATGCGTACCGACTACCTGGAAAAAATACTCACCGCCCGCGTTTACGACGTGGCCATCGAAAGCCCGCTGGAGCCCGCGCCGAACCTGTCGCGCCGCATCCAGAATGCGGTCCTGCTCAAGCGCGAGGACTTGCAACCGGTGTTCTCGTTCAAGCTGCGCGGCGCCTACAACAAGATGGTGCAGCTCCCCGCCGCGACGCTCAAGCGCGGGGTGATCGCCGCTTCGGCCGGCAACCACGCCCAGGGCGTGGCGCTTTCCGCGCAACGCCTGAAGTGCGAAGCCACCATCGTGATGCCCGTCACCACCCCGCAGATCAAGGTCGAGGCGGTGCAGAACCGAGGCGCCCACGTGGTGTTGCACGGCGACTCCTACAGCGACGCCTATGTCCATGCCATGGCCCTGGCGAAGGAGAAAAAGCTGGCCTTCGTTCATCCCTACGATGACCCGGAGGTGATTGCCGGGCAGGGCACCATCGGCATGGAAATCCTGCGCCAGCATCCGGACCCGATTCACGCCATCTTCGTGCCGGTGGGCGGGGGCGGCCTGATCGCCGGTATTGCCGCTTACGTGAAGCGCCTCAAGCCGGAAATCAAAATCATCGGCGTCGAGCCGGTCGATGCCGATGCCATGTACCGCTCGCTGAAAAAGGGGGAGCGCGTGACCCTGGCTCAGGTCGGCATCTTCGCCGACGGCGTGGCGGTCAAGCAGGTGGGGGAAGAAACCTTCCGCCTTTGCCGCGAACTGGTGGACGAAGTCATCCTGGTGGATACCGATGCCATCTGCGCCGCGATCAAGGACGTGTTCGAGGATACCCGTTCCATCCTCGAACCGGCCGGGGCGCTTTCCATCGCCGGAGCCAAGCTGTACGCCGCGCGCGAAAAGCTGAAGAACAAGACGCTGGTGGCGATCGCCTCTGGCGCCAACATGAACTTCGACCGGTTGCGGCATGTCGCCGAGCGCGCCGAACTGGGCGAGCAGCGCGAAGCCGTGCTATCCGTCACCATTCCGGAAAAGCCGGGCAGCTTCAAGGCGTTCTGCGCCCTGCTGGGGACGCGCAACATCACCGAATTCAACTACCGTTATTCCGATTCCAGCGCGGCCCATGTGTTCGTCGGGGTGCAGGCGCAAAACCGCGGCGAAACCGAGAAGCTGCTGGCGCTGCTGGAGCGCAAGGGGCTCCAGCCGGTGGACATGAGCGACAACGAGATGGCCAAGCTGCATGTCCGGCACATGGTGGGCGGCCATGCTCCCCAGGCGAAAAACGAAATCCTCTATCGCTTCGAATTCCCCGAGCGCCCCGGCGCGCTGATGAAGTTTCTCGACAGCGTGGGCCAGAGCTGGAACATCAGCCTGTTTCACTACCGCAACCATGGCGCAGACTACGGGCGGGTGCTGGTGGGGGTGCAGGTGCCGCATCAGGATAAGCCCGCCTTCAGGGCCTTTCTGAAGCGCCTGGGCTATCCCTATGTGGATGAGAGCAAGAACCCGGCTTACAAATTGTTTCTCGGTTGATTCCGGATTGTCCATTAGAGCCAAAACACCGCTGTGGGAGCGGCGCCCTCGCCGCGATTTGCGGCCGCATTCGCGCCGGGGGCGGCGCTCCTACATGCACGAGCATTCCAATGGACAATTTGGGTTGATTTGATTTAAATCATCGATAGGCCGTTCCGCTGTCGTTATGATGCTAAATTTTAGAGGCGGGAAAGTGCAACGGGTACTGAAGTTTCTGGCGGCAGCAATGCTTTTGTTCCTGTCCGGCCATGCCGCCGCCCATTTCGACAGCGCCGTCCAGGCGCTGCCCGCAGGTTATGCCGGGGATGACATCAAAAAATGGTATGGAGAAATTTTCGCCTCCGTGCCGGTAGCTGCGAGCATCAAGGAGGGAGTGTTCGCCTTTGCCGTCGATCTCGATGTCGGCCCGAATTTTTCCCAGGAATACGACACGGCCAGCGGCAAGCTGGAACTGCGCTACAACATGGCGTTCAACCAGATCGCCGAGGGTTGGAGCTGGGATGAACTGGCCAACCCCGATCAGCGCGACTATTACCGCTTCAAATTTCTGCCCCTCGGCTTCGAAACCGCTTCCAGGCACGAGCCCGTAGTGGTGGAGCTCTACCCCGGCAAAATGGTGGAAGTGAAAAACCGCTGGCGCTACGAATACTTCCTGGCCTTCGACAACCTCTACGATTTTTACGAGCGCAAGGTGGACGACGATGCCGGCTTCGGCGCGGCTGTTGCGATGAAAGCCGAGGATGCCAGGCGGCTGGTGGAGGGCAAGACCCTGCGCACTCTGGCGCTGTGCCGGCTCAAGCCGCCCTACCATGCCGAAAGCAACACCTTCTGGAAAGCCACCTTCGCAGAGCCGGTGGATTACACCCTGAGAAAGCGCTACCTGGTGGGCGATCTGCTCGAGGTGTGGTTTTACGATAGCGCCAGCGGCAAGGTGCTGGCGAAGGTGCGGCGCAACCAGCCCTGAGCCGGTGGCAAGCCCGGATGCGGCGCAACGCAATCCCGGGGCGTCTCCATTGCCGGATTTTATTTCATTCCATCCGGGCAACGCTTGCTATGGGCAAACCTATGCCAGGCGCCATCTATCTGTGTGGGCGGGGCGGTAGGGAGGCGATTTCCTCCTCCAGGAAAGCGATCGTTTCGAGCAAGGTTTCTGAAATTCCGATGAGGCCTGGCATGTGTTTCCGCGCTTCATCAAGCTTGCCTTGCTCGACAAGGTGGTGAATCCGGCCATACAGGGCGTGGAGAGTTTCGTGGGGCGGCTCCAGTGCACGGTAGAAGGTAAGCTCCCCCAGCATCTGCTTGCCTTGGTTATAGTACCATTTCCCGAATTCGCATTCGGTCGATAAAAGCGGTGCTGAGTCCTGTGGGCAGTCAAGCCCTTCGACCAGGCACTGGGCATAGACACGCCACTTGAGGTGAGCTGCCTTGGCCTTCTGAACCAGACTCAACGCCAGCTGTTTATTGATCAAGGGTGCGTTTCCCGTCCCTGGCTGTTGAGGAAGCGCAGAACCTGATTCGCCCGGACAAGTCATAATAACCTCTTTATTAAATCAAAGTGCTGCGCAGGGCACTCTGGAGCGCAAGACTCCATTGTAATCCCCCTTCGTCATGATCTAGCAAGACAAATTTTCCACTCCCAATTATCCTAAAAAACTTAGTTAGCCACAGAGAACACAGAGTTCACAGAGGAAATGGGGCAGGCAGGGATGGGCGACTTGTTGCCCAACTCGCAAAAACAAGAGTTTGGCGGATTGTCGCCGGCCACCCATTTGGTGCGGCTGGAACTTACCTTAACCCATTGTTCTCTCTGTGTTCTCTGTGCCCTCTGTGGCTTGAACTGAGGTTTCTAGGATTATTTTACCCACACCGTCTTGATGTTCACGAACTCACGGATGCCGTGGTAGGAAAGCTCGCGGCCGAAGCCTGATGCCTTGATGCCGCCGAACGGCAGGCGCGGATCGGATTTGACTGTGCCGTTAATGAAGCAGCAGCCCGCTTCGATCTCTCGCGACAGCCTTTCCGCGCGCGCGGCATCGCGGCTCCACAGGCTGGCACCCAAACCGAAGCGGGTGTCGTTGGCGATTCCGAGGGCGTCCTGTTCGTCGCGCGCACGGATGAAGGCGGCCACAGGGCCGAACAGCTCCTCGTGATAGGCGCGCGCTTTCGGCGTGACATGGTCGAGAATGGAAGGCAGGTAATAGGCGCCCTCCCCGGCGACCGGTTCGCAGCCCAATAAAGCTTGCGCTCCCTGGGCGATGGAATCCGTATCCTGGCGGTGCAGTTCGTCGCGCAGGTCGAGCCTCGCCATCGGTCCTGCCTGAGTGTCTTCCTTCATGGGATCCCCGACTCGAAGGGCGGCAATTTTTTGCATCATCAGGAGCATGAACTCGTCAGCGATTTCCGGCACGACAATGAAACGCTTGGCTGCGATGCAGGACTGGCCGTTGTTGAGGAAGCGCGAATTGACGGCCTGGGTGCTGGCATCGTCGAGATCGGCATCGCGCAGCACAATGAAGGGGTCTGAACCGCCCAGTTCCAGCACGCATTTTTTCAGGTTACGCCCTGCCTCCGCGGCAACCTGTCGCCCGGCCGCCTCCGATCCGGTAAAAGTGACGGCATGGATGCGCGGATCGGCGATGAGGCCCGCAACCTGGTTTGTTTCGATCATCAGCGTAGCGAACAGGCCCTTCGGCAGGCCAGCGGTATGGAAAATTTCCTCCATCGCCAGCGCGCACTGCGGCACGTTGGGGGCGTGCTTGAGCACCACGGCATTGCCCGCCATCAGCGCCGGTGCGGCGACGCGAAACACCTGCCAGAAGGGGAAATTCCACGGCATGATCGCGAGCACGGCGCCGAGCGGCGGGTAGCTGACGTAGCTTTGGGTGGCATCGGTTTCGACCGGCTCGTCCGCGAGAAATTCGGCGGCGTGGAGGGCGTAGTAGTCGCACGCCAGGGCGCATTTTTCCACTTCGGCACGGGCTTCCCGCAACGGCTTTCCCATTTCCCGGATAATCAGGGCGGCGTAGTCGTCGTGGTTCGCCATCAGGATTTCCGCCGCGCGGCGCAGCGCTTCGGCGCGCTGCGCGAAGCCGGTTTTGTGCCAGATTTTCTGGGCTCTCCGGCCTTCTTCCAGTGCGCTGTCGAGGTGTTGGTCGTCGCATTTCTGGAAAATTCTCTCAACCAAGCCGGTGGCGGGGTTCAGGCTGATGTGGGGCATCGTGTGCTATCTTTTAAGGACGGAAAATTCTACTATAGCACCTATGAAGAGTTTCTTTGTTGCAGCCGTTTTTTTCGCAGGGGCCGCGCTTTCCGCATTCAGCAATGCCTCCCCGGCAAACCACGAGGCAGATTTCTTCGCGGCGCGCGAGGCTTTCAGGTCGGGCAATATTTCCCGTTTCGATACCATGGCCGCGCGCTTGCAGGGTCATGTGCTGGAGCCCTTCGTCGTTTATATGCAACTCATGTTGCGCCTCAAGGATGCGAGCCCGGACGAGATCAAAGGTTTCGTCCAGCGTAACGGGGACAGTTTTCTGGCCGACCGGCTGCTCGCCGAATGGCTGCGGATGCTGGCAAAAAACCAGCGCTGGGAACTGTACATGAGCGAATACCCCGCGCTGATCACCAAGGACTCGGATCTGGTCTGCTATGCTTTGCAGGCGCGGCTCGCATTGGGAGACGGCGCCGCGCTGGCGGAGGCGAAGCCCTACTGGTTCAATGCCGAAGAGCAGCCGGCGAGCTGCCTGCCTCTGTCCGATGCTTTGGCGACCAACGGCTTGCTCACCGTGGAGGATGTGTGGGCGCGTTTGAGGCTTACCCTGGAGGCGGGTAACGTCAGCGTGGCGAAGCATGTTGCGCGTTACTTCCCCGGCCAGCAGGAGATTCCCCTGCGCGAGCTGGAGCGCGCGGCGGAAAATCCGCTCGTCTTTCTCGACCAGCTGCCGGTGAGCCTTTCGACCCGTGCCGGCCGGGAGTTGACCCTGTTTGCCCTGTCCCGCGCGGCTCGCAGCCAGCCGCAGCAGGCGTTGCCTTACTGGAATGCGCTGTACGCCAGGTTCAACGCGGAAGAACAGGCCTATGGCTGGGGTCAGCTGGCTTTCCATGCCGCGCGCAAGCACGATCCGGCTGCGCTAGCCTGGTTCGGAAAGGCGACCGGGACTCGCCTTTCCGACTTGCAGCTCGCCTGGAAGGTACGCGCGGCCTTGCGCGAGCAGAACTGGCCGGAAGTACAGGCCGCTATCGCCGCCATGTCGGAAGCGGAACAGAATCAGGGCTCCTGGCGCTACTGGAAGGCACGTGCCCTCAAGGCGCAGGGCAAGGCGGTGCAGGGCAATGCGATCCTGGCGCCGCTGTCGAAGGAATTTAATTATTATGGCCAGCTTGCGGCCGGGGAGCTGGGCGTGGTGGCGGGCAGCCCTGCCGATACCTTCAAGGCGGGGAGCGACGAGATCAAGGCGATGGAGAAGCTGCCGGCGATCCGGCGCGCGCTGGCGCTGTACGAGATGAATCTGCGCTACGAGGCCAACCGCGAGTGGATGTGGGCAGTGCGCGGGTTCGACGACCAGCGCCTGCTGGCTGTTGCGGAAGTGGCTCAACGCCACGGCTGGTATGACCGGGCCATCAATACCGCGGACAAGACCCAGCAGCTGCACGACTTCAGCCTGCGCTTTCCCGCGCCCCACCGCGACGTGATGCGGGAGCAGGCACGTCAGGTGGGCCTGGACGAGGCCTGGGTATACGGCCTGATCCGCCAGGAAAGCCGCTTTGTCCAGCAGGCGCGCTCCGGCGTCGGCGCGTCGGGGTTGATGCAGCTGATGCCGGGAACGGCGCGCTGGGTGGCGAAACGCATCGGGATGAAGAACTTCAGTCAGTCGCTGGTTAACCAGCTGGATACCAACGTGGCGCTCGGCACCTATTATCTCAAATATGTGCTCGACAAGCTCGATGGCCAGCCGCTGCTGGCGACCGCCGCCTACAATGCCGGCCCTAGCCGCGCCATCAAGTGGCGCAGCGAGGCTCCGATGGAAGGCGCTATTTACGCCGAAACCATTCCCTTCACCGAAACCCGCAGCTATACGCAGAAGGTGATGAGCAATGCCGTCTACTACGGCAACCGTTTCGGCCAGCAGTTGCAGTCATTGAAGCAGCGCCTGGGCACGATTACGAGAGGGAGCGGAAAAACAGATTGCGGCAACGAAGATGAACGTGCGCCAGCCTGCGATTGAATTAACCCAGGTCATCCATTGGAATGCCCGTGCATGTAGGAGCGGCGCCCTCGCCGCGATTTTCGACCGTATTCGCGCCGGGGGCGACGCTCCCACAGTGGTGTTTTGGCTCTAATGGATAATCTGGGATTAACGAGGAGGTTGGCGTGAAAATCAACAAGGTTTGCGTTCTGGGCGGTAGCGGCTTTGTCGGCAGTCATCTGGTGAGCAAGTTGTACGAGCGCGGCTACAGCGTGAGCGTGCCCTACCGTAATATCAATCGGGCCAAGCACCTTACCGTGCTGCCGACAGTGTCGCTGGTGGAAGCGGATATCCACGACCCGGATGCGTTAAAAAAGTTGTTCCGGGGCGTGGATGCAGTGATCAACCTGGTCGGCATTCTCCATGAAGGAAAGCGCGGCGCTTTCCAGCGCGCGCATGTGGAACTGCCGCGCAAGGTGGTGGAAGCCTGCCGGGCGACAGGGGTGAAGCGGCTGCTGCACATGAGCGCCCTCGGCGGCGATCCGGACGGCTTGAGCCGCTACCAGCGCAGCAAGGGGGAGGGTGAGGCACTGGTGCGGGCGGCCCACGGCGAGGATCTGGCGGTGACGGTATTCCGCCCGTCGGTGATTTTCGGCCCGGAAGACCGCTTTCTCAACCTGTTCGCCCGCCTGCTTTTCTGGATGCCGATTTTCCCGCTCGGCAGCCCGAATGCCAAATTCCAGCCGGTGTACGTCGGCGACGTGGCCCAGGCGTATGTCGCCAGCCTGAACAACCCGGCTACCTTCGGCCAGCGCTACGAACTGTGCGGGCCAACGGTTTACACCTTGCAGGAGCTGGTCGAGTTCGTCGCCAGGGTCAAGGGTCTCAAACGCACGGTCATGCCGCTGTCCGATGAGATGTCCTCGTTGCAGGCCATGGTGCTGGGTCTGATGCCGGTGAAGATGCTGACCCACGACAACTATCTGACGCTGAAAACCGACGCGGTGTGCGGCTGCCCATTTCCCGAGGTGTTCGGCATCCGGCCTGCCGCTCTCGAGGCCGAAGCGCCGCTGTACCTGGCCGGCATTCAGTCGCCGCGCTTCAAGGAGTTCATCGACGAGGCCAAGCGCTAGTTTTCATGTCAGATTGTCTATTTGTGCATGTAGGAGCGCCGCCCCCGGCGCGAATGAGGCCGCAAATCGCGGCCAACCCCCATCCCAACCTTCCCCTTGTCTCGCCATGGTCGCCGCAAAGCGGCGGGAACCTGGCGGGGACACTCCTTGCGGGTGAAGGGGAAGGGACGATCGCCCTCTCTCCCTTTGGGAGAGAGTTGGAGA
>JAUYEK010000088.1 GCA_030691435.1 Sulfuricella sp.
CAAGCCTTGCCAATGGAACAACCATTGGCTGCGCCTTGCGCCTAGCAGCCATCGCTTTCTGGCCGCAACGCGGGGTATGAAACCTGCTGAAATAGGCTCTAAGCGAATCAAGCCGTTCGCGGGTATAATCCCTGTTCGTTCAACAGGAATAGTTACCCTTCATGCAAGCGCAATACTTACCCGCCGAAATCGAGCGTCAGGCCCAGGCTTTCTGGAATCAAAGCAACGCCTTCAAGGCCGTGGAAATCCCCGGCAAGCCCAAATACTACTGCCTGTCGATGTTCCCCTATCCGTCCGGCAAGCTGCACATGGGACACGTGCGCAACTACACCATCGGCGACGTGCTGGCGCGCTACCACCGGTTCCAGGGGTACAATGTGCTGCAGCCGATGGGCTGGGACGCCTTCGGCCTGCCCGCCGAGAATGCGGCGATCCAGAACAATGTCGCCCCGGCGGCGTGGACCTATTCCAACATCGACTACATGCGCGGGCAGCTCAAGAGCCTCGGCCTGGCCATCGACTGGAGCCGCGAACTGGCTACCTGCAAGCCGGACTACTACCGCTGGGAGCAGTGGCTGTTCACCCGGCTGTTCGAGAAGGGCCTGATCTACAAGAAAACCGCGCCGGTGAACTGGGACCCGGTGGACATGACCGTGCTCGCCAACGAGCAGGTGATCGACGGTCGCGGCTGGCGCTCCGGCGCGCTGGTGGAAAAGCGCGACATCCCGATGTATTTCATGAAGATCACCGCCTACGCCGAGGAGCTGCTCGCCGATCTGGACAACCTGACCGGCTGGCCGGAGCAGGTCAGGACCATGCAAAAGAACTGGATCGGCAAGAGCTTCGGCTGCGAGGTGCATTTTCCGTATGATGATGCTTCTCACCCCTCACCCCTCACCCCTCCCCCGGTTTTAAAGGTTTACACCACCCGCGCCGACACCCTGATGGGTGCGACCTTTTGCGCCGTGGCCGCCGAGCACCCGCTGGCGACGCACGCCGCGAAGAGCAACCCGGCACTCGCCGCCTTCGTCGAGGAGTGCAAGCACGGCAGCGTGGCCGAGGCCGACCTCGCCACTATGGAAAAGAAGGGCATGTCCACCGGCATTTCCGTCACCCACCCACTCACCGGCGAACAGGTCCCGGTGTGGGTGGGCAACTATGTGCTGATGAGCTACGGCGAGGGCGCGGTGATGGCTGTTCCGGCCCACGATGAGCGCGATTTCCATTTTGCGAAAACTTACGGCCTGCCGATCAAGTGGGTAATTGCGCCAGATAAGCAGGACGAATCGGAAATTGTAGCGTGGACTGCTGCACGTCTTGCAGACAATGAAGCGTTCACAGCGCAAGGATATTGTATTAACTCGGGCAAGTACGACGGCCTGAACTACGATCAGGCAGTCGACGCCATCGCCGCCGACCTCAAGGCGAAAAGTCTCGGCGACAAGCAGGTGCAGTTCCGCCTGCGCGACTGGGGCATCTCGCGCCAGCGCTACTGGGGCTGCCCGATCCCGATCATCCATTGCGCCTGCTGCGGCGACGTGCCGGTGCCGGAAAAAGACCTGCCGGTGGTGCTGCCGGAGGACGTGAAGATCGACATCGGCTCGCCGATCAAGAAAATGCCGTCCTTCTACCAAACCACCTGCCCCAAGTGCGGCGGCAAGGCCGAGCGCGAGACCGACACCATGGACACCTTCGTCGAGTCGTCCTGGTATTACGCCCGCTATGCCTGCCCGGACAATGACCATGCGATGCTCGACGAGCGCGCCAACTACTGGCTGCCGGTCGATCAGTATATCGGCGGCATCGAGCACGCCAACCT
>JAUYEK010000089.1 GCA_030691435.1 Sulfuricella sp.
GGGTTGGCGCCAGGCGCGTACTGGTCGGCCGGCCAGAAGCGGGAGGAGTCCGGCGTCAGCGCTTCATCGATCAGGTACAGTTTGCCGGCATCATCCTGGCCAAACTCGAACTTGGTGTCGGCGATGATGATGCCCTTGGTGAGCGCATACTCCGCCGCTTCCCTGTACAGTGCAATGGCGGCGTCGCGCACTTCGGCGGCAAGCGCCGCGCCGAGCAGTCCTTCGGCTTTTTCGAAGCTGATGTTCTCGTCGTGAGCGCCCACTTCGGCCTTGGTCGACGGGGTGAAAAGCGGTTGCGGCAGCTGGTCGGCTTCTCTCAGGCCGGCTGGCAGGGGGATGCCGCACACGCTGCTGTCGGCCTTGTATTCTTTCCAGCCCGAGCCGACCAGGTAGCCCCGCACGATAGCTTCGATCGGTAGCGGCTTGAGACGGCGCACTACGGTGGCCCGGCCCGCCACCTGATCGCGCTCTTCCGGCGCCACCACCGATTCCGGCGCGATGCCGGTAAGCTGGTTGGGCAGGATATGGCCGAGCCTGGCAAACCAGAAATCGGAAATCCGGGTTAGAACCTCTCCTTTGCCGGGAATCGGGGTGGGCAGCACCACGTCAAAGGCGGACAGACGGTCGGTGGTGACGATCAGCAGGCGTTCGTCGTCCACTGCGTAAATGTCGCGCACCTTGCCGCGGTTGAGCAGGGGCAGGCTGTTGATGCTGGAGTTGAAAAGGGGGGCGGTCACATTGATTCCTTCGTGGTTTACGCTAAATCCGGGATTTTACTGGAAAACCGTCAGCTTGTTCCATTCTAGAATGAACAGGCATAAGATAGGCAAGGCATTATTCAAAACAACATAAATAAAATTTATCTAAAAACCGCTGTTATCCACGGATTAACACGGATGTACACGGATTATCAACGGGTTACCTAAAGCATATAGTCCAACCTTCTGGGGGCTAACGGTTTATGCCCAGCTATTTGGTTTATCTGTGTTAATCCGTGTTCATCCGTGGATAAACTGCTTTTCCAGGATTATCGCTCAACCATGCTCCACGTCACTTTACGCCAGCTTCAGGTATTCGAGGCCGTTGCCCGCCATCTCAGCTTTTCCCGCGCGGCCGAGGAGCTGCATCTGACCCAGCCCGCAGTTTCCATGCAGATCAAGCAGCTCGAGGAGAGTGTGGGCTTGCCCCTGTTCGAACAGATCGGCAAGAAAATATTTCTTACCGATGCCGGCAACGAGGTCTACCATTATAGCCGCAGCATCGCCCAGCAGCTGGCCGAGGCGGAGGCGGTGCTGGAGGAGATGAAGGGGCTGAAGCGCGGCAAGCTGAATATTTCCGTGGTCAGTACCGCGAATTATTTCGCGCCGCAGCTCCTGGCCCTGTTTTGCCAGCGCAACCAGAACGTCACGCTGAGCCTGAACGTGGTCAACCGCGAGGTGCTGATCAACCAGCTCGCCAACAACGAGATGGATCTGGGCGTGATGGGGTTGCCGCCGGACGGCCTGGATATCGATGCCGAGCCCTTCATGGAAAACCCCTTGGTGGTGATCGCCCCGCCGAACCACCCGTTAGCGTTGGAGCGGAACATCCCGTTACCCCGGCTGGCGCAGGAAACCTTCATTGTGCGCGAGCCGGGTTCCGGCACGCGCAGTGCAATGGAGCGATTTTTCGCCCAGCATGACCTGACGCTCTCCACCGGCATGGAAATGAGCACCGACGAGGCGATCAAGCAGGCGGTGCAGGCCGGCATGGGCCTGGGCATCGTTTCCATGCTGACCATCGCACTGGAGCTTGAAACCGGGCGGCTGGTCGTGCTGGATGTGGATTCCTTTCCCATCCGGCGCCACTGGTTCGTGGTGCATCGCAAGGGCAAGCGGCTGTCGGTCATGGCCCAGGCATTCAAGGAGTTCCTGCTGCGAGAGGCGGCGCAGGTGATGCAAACGGTCAAGGAATAAAAAAGGCGGCCGAAGCCGCCTTTTTTCGCGAGAAGTAAACCCGGATTATCCATTAGAGCCAAAACGCCGCTGTGGGAGCGGCGCCCTCGCCGCGATTTGCGACCGCATTCGCGCCGGGGGCGGCGCTCCTGCATGGCACGAGCATTCCAATGGACAATCTGGAGTAAAGACGCTTACTTGACGACAGCTTTCAGTTCGCCCTTGGCGTACATGGTGGCGACTCTGTCGAGCATGATCGGCTTGATCTTGTCGGCCTGGCCTGCGGAGCCGAAGGATTCGAAGCGGGCTTTGCAGATTTCCCTCATTGCCTTGGTGGCGGCGGCGTAGAACTTGCGCGGGTCGAAGTCCTTGGTGTTTTCCGCCAGATACCTGCGGATCGCGCCGGTGGAGGCCATGCGCAGGTCGGTGTCGATGTTGATCTTGCGTACGCCGTGCTTGATCCCCTCGACGATTTCTTCGACCGGGACGCCATAGGTCTGGGGCATGGTGCCGCCGAAATCATTGATGATCTTGAGCCATTCCTGTGGCACGGAAGAGGAACCGTGCATCACCAGATGGGTGTTGGGGATCTTGGCGTGGATTTCCTTGATGCGGGAAATCGCCAGCACGTCGCCGGTGGGCGGACGGGTGAACTTATAGGCGCCGTGGCTGGTGCCGATGGCGATGGCG
>JAUYEK010000102.1 GCA_030691435.1 Sulfuricella sp.
CCCCTCCAACCCCTGGGTCGCCGTCAACTGGCGCACCAAGGAAGACATCACCATTCCCCTCGCGCCTTATTTCGAGCGCAAGGGCATCAAGCTGATCGCCACGCCGGCACAACGCGTACACCCGGAAAAGAACCAGGTCGAGCTGAGCGACGGGCAAATTGTCGACTACGATTTCCTGGTTATCGCCACCGGCCCGAAACTGG
This sequence comes from Sulfuricella sp., assembly GCA_030691435.1. GTDB lineage: Bacteria > Pseudomonadota > Gammaproteobacteria > Burkholderiales > Sulfuricellaceae > Sulfuricella. Next base: position 204 of record JAUYEK010000102.1, read on the forward strand.
CCTTCGACGAAGTGGAAGGCATGGGGCCGGGCAAGAACACCTATTCCATTTGCCATGTCGATCACGCCGTGGAAGCCGGCAAGGCATGGGACCAGTTCATCCGCGACCCCGGCCCGGTCGTGGTGGGCGCCGCGCAGATGGCTTCCTGCTACGGCCCCGCCTACGAATTCGCCATGATCATGGATACCGACCTGCGCAAGCGCAAAATCCGCGACCGGGTGCCGATGACTTTCGTCACCGCCGAGCCCTACATCGGCCATCTCGGCCTGGGCGGGGTAGGCGACTCCAAGGGGCTGATGGAATCCGCCATGCGCGACCGCCACATCAAGTGGATTTGCAACGCCAAGGTCACCAAGGTCGAGCCGGGCAAGATGTTCGTCACCGAGCTGGACGACATGGGCAACTTCAAGAAGGAGCACGAACTGCCGTTCAAGTACTCGATGATGCTGCCGGCGTTCAAGGGCGTGGATGCGGTGTTCGGCATCGAGGGCCTGACCAATCCGCGCGGCTTCATCCTGATCGACCCCTTCCAGCGCAACCCGAAATACAGCAACATCTACGCCATCGGCGTGTGCGTCGCCATCCCGCCGGTGGAAGCCACCCCGGTGCCGACCGGCGCGCCCAAGACCGGCTACATGATCGAAACCATGGTCACCGCCACGGCGCATAACATCCGCGCCGTGCTCGACGGCAAGGAGCCGGATTTCAAGGCGACCTGGAACGCCATCTGCCTGGCCGACTTCGGCGACACTGGCGCGGCCTTCGTGGCGCTGCCGCAGATCCCGCCGCGCAACGTCAACTGGTTCAAGGAAGGCAAATGGGTGCATCTGGCCAAGATCGCCTTCGAGAAATACTTCATCCGCAAGATGAAAAAAGGCACCACCGAGCCGATTTACGAGAAATACGTGCTCGGTGTGCTCGGCATCAAGAAGAAAAAATAGCGTCGCTTTTTTAAGGTTGTGTCTCCGTTTTGGGGCGGCTTCGGCCGCCCCCTTTTTTTCAGCCCTATTCAACCCCGTTTTTCATTCTGATTTAAGCGCCCGGAAAATACCGGATATAATCCCGGATTATCCATTAGAGCCAAAACACTGCTGTGGGAGCGGCGCCAACCCGGATGGATGAAGCGGAACTCCGCGAGGAGGGCGCCTACGGTATTTTCGGCCGCGCCGGAGCACGCACCGAGATGCCCGGCTGCTCCCTGTGCATGGGCAACCAGGCTCGGGTGGCCGACAATATCTACCGTTACCTCAACTTCGACCGGATGGAGGAATACCGTCCGCGCAAGATCATTAAACTGACGCAGGTGTAGTTAAGAAAATGAAATTGATCATGACCCCGACCAGCCCGTTCGCGCGCAAGGTGCGCATTGTCCTGGCGGAAAAACACATCGAATGCGAACAGGTAGTGGACAGTCCATGGGAAGCGAGCACTCGCGTACCCGACTACAATCCGCTCGGGATGATCCCGGTGCTGGTGCTGGACGACGAACACACCCTGTTCGATTCGCGCGTGATCGTCGAATATCTAGACACGGTCAGCCCGGTGTCGCAGCTGATTCCCAAGGACAATCGCCAGCGCTTGGCGGTGCGCCGCTGGGAGGCGCTGGCCGACGGCATCTCCGACGCCGCCGCAGCGATCTACATCGAGAAGAAGCGACCGGAATCGCAGCAGAGCCCGGAATGGATCATACGCCAGGAACAGAAAGTGTTTCGCGGCCTCGAAGCCATTGCGGAAGAACTGGGAGACAAGAGCTGGTGTACCGGCGAATTTTTCAATCTTTCGGATATCGCCGTCGGCTGCGCCATGGGTTACCTCGATCTGCGCTTCCCGGAAATCGAATGGCGCAGAGCCCATCCGGTGCTGGCCCGGCTCGCCGACAAACTGTCGCAACGGCCGTCTTTCAAGGAAAGCCTGCCGCCTTCGGCTTGAAGTAGGAGCGGGCTTGCCCGCGAAATGGCACTATCGCGGGCAAGCCCGCTCCTACCCAGGGCTCAGCACTATTGAATTATCCCGCCCCCCAGGCACACTTCGCTTTCATACACCACCACCGACTGGCCCGGCGTCACCGCCCATTGTGGCTGGGCGAAATCAATCTCGCAGCTTTCCCCGTCCACGCGACGGATGCAGCAAGGCGCATCCGCCTGGCGGTAGCGAATCTTGGCGGCATACACCCAATCCGTGTGGGGCGCATGGCCTGACACCCAGGACAAGTCGGCGGCAACCAAGGCTTCCCTGAACAAGGCGGGATGGTCATGCCCCTGCACGACGATCAGCACGTTGCGCGCCATGTCCTTGCCGGCGACAAACCACGGCTCGCCCTGCCCGCCGATACCCAGCCCCTGCCGCTGGCCAATGGTGTGATAGGCCAGCCCCTCGTGCCGCCCCACCACTTTGCCTACCGGCGTTTCCATGTCGCCCGGCTGCTTCGGCAGGTAGCGGGAAAGGAATTCGCGAAACGGGCGCTCGCCGATGAAACAGATGCCGGTGCTATCCTTCTTGGCATGGACCGGCAAACCGGCCTCGCGGGCAATCTCGCGCACCTCGCGCTTGTATATCTCTCCCAGCGGGAACATCGTCCGGGACAGCTGCGCCTGGTTGAGGCGGTGCAGGAAATAGCTCTGGTCCTTGCTGCCATCTTCCGCCTTGAGCAGCTCGAACAGCCCGGCCCGCTCCCGCACCCGGGCATAATGGCCGGTGGCGATCTTGTCGGCGCCAAGGGCGATGGCATGATCGAGAAAGGCCTTGAACTTGATTTCGGAGTTGCACAGCACGTCCGGGTTAGGGGTGCGACCGGCCTGGTATTCGCGCAGGAAAAGTGCGAATACCCGCTCGCGGTATTCCTTGGCAAAGTTCACCGCCTCGACCTCGATGCCGATCTTGTCGGCCACCGCCAGCACGTCCATGAAATCCTGCTTGGCGGGGCAATAGCCGTCCTCGGTGTCGTCGTCCTCCCAGTTCTTCATGAACAGGCCGACCACCTCGAAGCCCTGCCGCTTCAGCAGCAACGCCGCGACAGCGGAATCCACCCCGCCCGACATACCCACCACCACACGCTTATTCTTCATTGGGTTCCGCTCCATCACGCCATTCTTCCAGCAGCACCACGAATGCCGGTTGTCCATTGTCGAAAAACCAGGAATCCACCGCGAACTCCCGGCCCGTCTTTTTTTCCACGATACGCGCCGCCCAGTGGTCGTTCACCAGGATAGGCGCCCTCTTCACCGGTTCCAGTACACGGTGGTACTTAAGCCAACCCCGGCCTTCCAGCAAGTGCAGATAGGCAGTGGCATTGGCAGATTCGTCAATGCAGTCCATCCGCCCATCCACGCCGTCATCGTTCACATTGCGGCCTTTATCGGCCCAAGTCGGGGTCTGCCGTCCGGCAGCGACTTCGAACAGTCCGATCACCAGGGAAATCGCTTTTCTTTCCTCGACCGTATCCATTGCCCGCAGCAACAACCTTCTGGCTGCGCGCAGTTGGTACGCCCGAAGATCAACCTTGGCGGTGACGGCGCAGTCATAGTTGTAGCAGATACTGACTTCGTCGGCCTGCGCGGCCAGGCCGAAACACAACATCGCGAGTAGTCCGCTCCACCAAACCGAAGACATGAAACGGCGCCTTTTTCCGCCATGCGTCGTTGCATCCCCTTGCCGTATACCCCATACGGCGGCGAGTCTGCGCCTAGCCTGGCGAA
>JAUYEK010000105.1 GCA_030691435.1 Sulfuricella sp.
GCGCGACACCCTGACCGAACTGGGCATCCCGAGCGAAATCGTGGTGGCCTCGGCCCACCGCACCCCGGACAAGGTGCTGGCCTACCTCGAACGGGCGCACAGGGAAGGCGTGCAGGTGCTGATCGGCTGTGCCGGCGTGGCCGCCCATCTGGCCGGCGTAATCGCCGGCCACACCCGCCTGCCGGTGATCGGCCTGCCGCTCTCGGGCGGAATCATGTCCGGCCTCGATGCCCTGCTCTCCACGGTGCAGATGCCGCCGGGGGTGCCCGTTGCCACGGTGGCGGTGGATGGCGCCAAGAACGCCGCCATGCTGGCCGCCCGTATCCTGGCGCTGAAATACCCGGAAATCAACCTGGCTTTGGAGGCGGCAGCGAAAAAGGAACGCGCCCGCTACGACCAGACTGCGGATGAGGCGCTGGCCGGACTAAAGCCGCCCCATGCTTGAAGCTGTCATCTTCGACGTGGACGGAACCCTCGCCGACACCGAGCGGGATGGTCACCGCGTCGCTTTCAACACGGCGTTCCGCGAATTCGGCCTGGGGTGGAACTGGGACGAAGCGCTTTACGGCGAGCTGCTCAAAATCGGCGGCGGCAAGGAGCGCATTCGCGCCTACGTCGAGCGCAACCATGCCGAACTGTTGCTTCAGGTGGATTTCGATGCCTGGATAGCCCGCCTGCACGCGGCGAAGACCCGCCATTTCACCGCCCTGCTGCAACAGCCCGGCATCCCGCTCCGTCCCGGCGTGGCGCGTCTGCTGCGGGAACTGCGGCAGGGCGGCGTGCGCCTGGCCATCGCCACCACCTCCGCCCCGCAAGCGGTCACGGCGCTGCTCGAAACCAGTCTGGGCGCCGAGAGCATCGGCTGGTTCGAGGTGATCGGCGCCGGCGATGTGGTGGCCGCCAAGAAGCCCGCCCCGGACATCTACCGCTGGGTGCTGGAGCGCCTTGCTCTGCCGCCCGCGTCGTGCCTGGCCGTCGAGGACTCGGCGAATGGGCTCAAGGCCGCCCTCGGCGCTGGCCTCAGTACACTGATCACGATCAACGGCTACACCGCGCACGAAGACTTCACCGGCGCGGTCGCCGTGCTGTCCGACCTGGGCGAACCGGAGCAGCCCTCTACAGCCGTGCTGAAGGGCAGCCTGCACGGGCGGCAATATGTGGACTCGGCTTTGCTGGCGGCATGGCTGCTCCCAAGGCATAATTAACCCGGATGTGTCATAAACACGGGGCGATCTCGCTGACGGCTTTTGTAGGAGCGGGCTTGCCCGCGAACAGTCCTGGTAGGACTGGATAACGGGTTAATCGCGGGCAAGCCCGCTCCTACAAGTCATTTTCTCAATCTGGCGATATTTATGAAATATCCGGGTTAAAGCTTATGCCCCCGCCGGGTTGAAAAAGGATAAGGCCACGATAAATGTTCTCCATCTATGGCG
>JAUYEK010000108.1 GCA_030691435.1 Sulfuricella sp.
CTCGCCACCAGCCACCACACACGGCTGCCGGTGTACCGAGGCAGGCTGGACAATATCGTCGGCGTGATCCATATCCGCCATGTCCTGCACCAGGTTCGCAGCAACGAAATCAACGCTGATCTGCTGCGGGAGATCGTCCGCGAACCTTATTTCATCCCCGCCGGAACTTCGCTTTTTTCCCAGTTGCAACACTTCCAGGAAAATCGCCACCATATCGGCCTGGTGGTGGATGAGTATGGCGAATTGCTCGGATTGGTGAGCCTGGAGGACATTCTGGAAGAAATCGTCGGCGAATTCGCCTCGCGCCCTACTGCCCACGGCGGCATCTACCCGCAGGACGACGGCAGCTGGCTGGTCGATGGCGGCTGCTCTCTGCGTGACCTGAACCGCAAGCTCAAGCTCAATTTGCCGATGGACGGCCCGAAAACCCTGAACGGCCTGGTTCTCGAACATTTCGAGGACATTCCGGAAGCGGGCACCAGCTTCAAAATTAACGGACATACACTGGAAATCGTCCAGACTCAGGACCGCATCGTCAAAGTTGTACGTATTTTCCCGCTAAAAACGTGAACTCGCGAAGCGAGACCTCGTCCCTCAGATCAAAACAAGCGCCTTTCTCGTTTGCCTCCTCTCCCGCTCGCGGGAGAGGATTGAGGAGAGGGCGCTCCCTTTGGGAGAGAGTTATGAGAGAGGGAAAATCCGCCTCGGAATAGACTCCGCCGCCTTTACAAAAAAACTTGCCAAGTGCATTATTGGGCTGTTTTTAATCCTTAAACGGACAACCTCCAGATGGCAGCTGCAACAACTTCGACCAAGCTCAGCGGACTGGCCAACGCACTGGTACAAAGCGGGCGCCTGCTGGAAGCCGATGCCGAAGCCATTCAGTCCCAGGCCGGCGCCGATGAGACCGGCTTTGTCGCCCAGTTGGTGCAAAGCAAAAAAATGAGCTCCCTGGAAGTTGCGGAATTTGCGGCGCGGACATTCGGTTTTCCCCTGCTGGACCTGGCTGCCATCGATGTGGATCACCTGCCCAATGACGTGCTCGATGCCAGGCTGATCAGAAGCCGGCGCGTCCTGGCCCTGCAAAAGCGCGGCAATCGCCTGTTTATCGCCACCTCCGATCCAGCCAACCTGCGCGCCCTGGATGACGTGCGTTTCAAGACCAGCCTCACGGTTGAACCGGTGGTGGTGGAGGACGACAAGCTCGGCGCACTGATAGAAAAAATTGCCGAGGCCAGCGACACCACACTACAGAATCTGGCCGGCGAAGACATCGACCTCGAATTCACCGACGAGGAAGCGCTGGCGCAGAAAGATGAGGGGGCCAGCTCAGAAATCGATGACGCCCCAGTCGTCCGTTTCCTCCAGAAAATCCTGCTGGACGCGATCAATGCCGGGGTATCCGATATCCACTTCGAGCCCTACGAAAAATACTACCGTATCCGCTACCGCCTCGACGGCATACTCTATGAAGCCGCGCAGCCGCCCCTGGCGATCAAGGACAAGCTCTCCTCCCGCATCAAGGTGATTTCCAA
>JAUYEK010000113.1 GCA_030691435.1 Sulfuricella sp.
AGCCAGCCCTGCTTGACGCAATACTGGCGTGGGCTGGGATCTTCGGCTACGCGGGCGCGGCGGTTGTGGATTTCGATGCGGCTGGCGCCGAGCGGGCCGCTGGCGAGGAAGCTGCGGTTTTCTGCCAGGCTGAGTTCGGCGACTATTTTGCCGCCGCTGCGCACCACCGCTTTGTCGGCAGCATGGCCTTGCCACAGGGCGGAAAACAGCCATGCCGTGGCGATCATGCCGACAAGCAGCACCAGCCAGTCGCCGGGTTTAATTAGCCTCAGCATCAGCTCAGCTCGCGATGCCGCACCATGGTCTGCTGCCCGCCGGTGCGGAAATGTTCCGTCAGTTTTTCGGCGAAATACACCGAGCGGTGCTGTCCGCCCGTGCAGCCAAGGGCGATGGTAAGGTAGTTGCGGTTGTCGCGGATGAAGCAGGGCAGCCAGTCTTCCACGAAGCGGCGGATGTCGCCCAGCATTTTCTGCACGCTGGCATTGCTCTCAAGGAAGGCGGCAACCGCGGCGTCCTTGCCGGTGAGCGGGCGCAGCAAAGGGTCGTAATGGGGATTGGGCAGGCAACGCACGTCGAAGACGAAGTCGGCGTCGAGCGGGATGCCGTGCTTGAAGCCGAAGGACTGGAACAGCAGGGTCAGCCGTGAACGGTCGAAATCTACGAAATCCTTGATCCAGGCACGCAGGGAGTTGGCGTTGAGGTCGCTGGTGTCGATGCGGTGGCCGAGGGCGCTGATCGGTTCGAGCAGGTCGCGCTCGATCTGGATGCATTCTTTCAGGGTGCGCTGGTCATTGCTCAACGGGTGGCGCCGCCGCGTTTCGCTGAAGCGTTTGACCAGGGTGTCGGTTTTCGCTTCCAGGAACAGCAGGCGCAGATCCAGCCCCTGTGCCTTGAGATGTTCGATGATGTCGGGCAGCTGGCTGATCTGGCCGCCGCTGCGCACGTCCACGCTGATGGCGATGCGCGTGTGGCCGGTCTGGTCGAGGAAGCCGGCGATGCCGGACAGCAGTTGAGCCGGCAGGTTGTCCACGCAGTAAAAGCCGCTGTCTTCCAGCACGTTGAGCGCGATGCTTTTGCCGGAGCCGGAGAGGCCGCTGATCAGGATGAGTTGCATAAGTTCAGGCTAGGGGCAAGAGGCTAGGGGGTTTCCTCTCGCCTCTAGCCTCCGAATTATCCGCCATCAGGCGTTCATGTCGTTCGATGAATTCGCGTGTGCTGTTGATCCCGCGCTTGCGCAGGATGTGGTTGCGCACGGCGACTTCCACCATGACCGCAATGTTGCGGCCCGAAGCAACGGGGATGCGTACCTTGGGAATTTCCACCTCAAGGATGTTCTGGCTGAGTTCCTCGATTTGTAGCCGGTCCTGGGACGAAATTGCCAGTTCGGACAATTTGATCAGGTTGACGATCAGTTTGATGTTCTTTTTCGGCTTTACCGAGGTCTCGCCGAACAGCGCGCGGATGTTCAGCACGCCCAGGCCGCGTACTTCCATGAAATCCTGCAGCAGCGCCGGGCAGCGCCCCTCCACGGTATCCGGCGAAACCAGATAGAAGTCCACCACGTCGTCGGCGATCAGGCGGTGGCCGCGGGTAACCAGTTCCAGTGCCAGCTCGCTTTTGCCGATGCCGCTTTCCCCCGTGATCAGCACGCCCATGCCTTGTACTTCCAGAAAAACGCCGTGCAGGGAGATGGACTCGGCCAGTACCTGAGTGAGGTAGTGGTTGAGCACGTTCATCAGGGAGGGGCTGGGTTGCGGCGAGGTGAACAGCGGCGTCTGGCTGTGGTTGGCGGCATCGAGCAGCACCTCCGGCACCGGCTCGTTGTTGGCGACGATGATTGCGGCAAGCTCGGTAGAGAACAGATTGCCGATGGCCTGGGCCAGGGCAGCCTGATCCAGGCTGCGCAGGTAGTCCATTTCCGCGCAGCCGAGCACCTGCACCCGGTTGGGATGGACTAAATTAAGGTGGCCGATCAGCGCCAGGGTGGGTTTTTGCACGATTTCGCCGGTGAGTTGGCGGGCTCCGCCCCCCAAGCCGGCAACCCAGGCGATTCCCAGTTTGCCGTGGGTTTCGTCGAACAGCTGCTTTACGCTTATCTGTGACATTTAAAGTCCTGAGTCCTGAGTGCTGCGTCCTGAGGAAAAAACATCGCGAAGTGATTCAACACTCAGGACTTTTAACTCAGGACTCAGCACTGTTTTTATCGTCATTTGGTTAGCAGACGATGAATTTCGTCCGGATCGCTGCTCGCCTGCAACTGCTCGCGCAGCTGACGATTGCTGAACATCTGCGCCAGTTCACCGAGGATTTGCAGGTGCAGGTCGGTGGCCTGTTCCGGCACCAGCAGGATGAACAGCATGCTGACCGGCTGGCCGTCGGGCGCATCGAAGGGAATCGGTGTTTTCAGCTTGAAGAAGGCGCCAGTGGCTTCGCCCAGGCCCTTGATGCGGCCATGCGGGATGGCGAACCCATAGCCGAGTCCGGTGGAACCGAGTTTTTCGCGCGTAGCGAGGCTGTCGATTACCTTCTTGCGCGGTAGCTGCGGGTTGTTTTCGAACAGCCGACCGGCTTCTTCGAATAGCTGTGCCTTGCTGCCTACGTCGAGGCCGCAGAGGACGTTGCCTGGGGGCAATATTCTGGCGAGGAGACTCATATCAAACAAGTGCCAATCAAAACAAGCGCCCTTTACCATTGCTCCTTCTCCCCTTGGGGAGAAGGTTGGGATGAGGGGGCTGCCCTCACCTCAATCCTCTCCCCAAGGGGAGAGGAGGCAAACGAGAAGGGCGCTTGTTCTGATTTGGCTTACTCGGCGACTGGCTGGTGCTTGCCGCCGCTGCCGCGGTTGGGGCCGCCGTTCATTTCCTTGTGCTTGACGATCTGGCGGTCGAGCTTGTCCACCAGGCTGTCGATGGCGGCGTACATGTCGGCATCCTCGGATTTCACGAAAATGTCCTTGCCGCTGACATGAACATTTACTTCGGCCTTCTGGGCCAGTTTTTCGACGGAGAGAATGACGTTGACGTCGATGACATGGTCGAAGTGGCGGGTAACCCTGCCGAGTTTGTCGGTGACGTAATCGCGGATGGCGGGGGTCACTTCAACGTGGTGGCCGGTAACATTGAGGTTCATTTGAGGCTCCTTCGGGTTGATTAAAGAGTTTTGCGGAAACTGACCGCGGGAATTTGCATGGACTCGCGGTACTTTGCTACGGTGCGCCGGGCGACGACTATGCCCTGTTTTGCCAGAATATCAGCGATCTGGCTGTCGGAAAGGGGTTTTTGCGGGGTTTCTGCCGCCACCAGCTGTTTTATCAGCGCACGGATGGCCGTGGAGGAGCAGGCGCCGCCGGTTTCCGTGGCGCAGGAACTGCCGAAAAAATATTTGAGTTCGAAAATGCCGCGCGGGGTGAACATATACTTCTGCGTGGTGACGCGCGAGATGGTGGATTCATGCAGCTCGACGGCTTCGGCGATCTCTCTCAGCACCAGGGGGCGCATGGCCACTGCGCCATGCTCGAAGAAATTCCGCTGGCGCTCGACGATGGCCTGGGAAACACGCAGGATGGTATCGAAGCGCTGCTGGATGTTCTTGATCATCCATTTCGCTTCCTGCATCTGGCTCGACAGGTGCTGCCCGCTGCTTTCGCGGTTGCGCCGCAGAATATCGGCGTACATGCGATTGATGCGCAGCTTGGGCATGACCTCCGGGTTCAGGGTGGTGACCCATTGCCCCTTGACCTTCTTTACCTCGACGTCGTGCTGGATGTAGCGTGTATCCAGCTTGGCGAAGGCGGCGCCGGGGCGCGGATTGAGGCTGGTGATCAGGCTCTGGGTGGCACGCAGTCCGTCGTCGTCGAGGTGCAGCAGTTTCTTCAGTTTGGTGAAATCGCGCGCAGCCAGCAGGTTGAGGTGGTGCTTCGCGAGGGAAAGCGCTCGCTCTCTGTAGGGAGTTTCGGGCGGAAGGATTTCGAGCTGCAAGGCCAGGCACTCCCCCAAGTTGCGCGCGCCGACACCGGGCGGATCGAGATTTTGCAGGTGGCATAGCGCAGTATGCAGTTCGATCGGTTCGATTTCCAGTTCGGGCGGTAGCAGCGCGCCGAGTTCGTCGAGGCTCTGGGTGAGATAGCCGTCTTCGTCGAGGGCGTCGATCAGCAAGGCGACAATTCGCTTGTCGTGTTCGGATAGCGAAGTGACGCCTAACTGCCAGTTGAGGTGATCGCGCAGATCCACCGCTTCGGCACGTTGAGAAGAATAGTCGCTATCCTCATCATCGTCGTGCGCAGTCCAGGGGCTATCCTGATCCCAGTCGTTTTCTGTAAGGGGAGCGGGTTCGGCGGGTGTTTCGCCGGCAGTGCTGCTGGAGGTGGGCTGTGTAGAGAACTCGTCCGGCTTGCCGCCGCCGGCATCGGCTGTTTCCTCGCTTTCCGCGTCGCCCGTGCTTTCCACACGTTCGAGGAAGGGATTTTCCTGGGTGAAGGTGTCCAGTTCCTGGTCAAGTTCCAGCGTGGACAGCTGTAGCAGCCGGATGGACTGCTGCAGCTGAGGCGTCAGGGTCAGGTGTTGCGAAAGTTTGAGTTGTAGGCTGTGCTTCATGTTTTTGTACCCGGGAGGGTGTGGGCACGGAGCCTGGAGCGGTTTCGCCCCTACATCCGGAAGTGTTCTCCCAGGTAAACTTTTCTTACATTTTCATTATAAACGATTTCATCCGGATTTCCGCTGGCCAGCACCTCGCCGTCATTGATTATGTAAGCGCGGTCGCAAATCCCCAGGGTTTCCCGCACGTTGTGGTCAGTGATCAGCACGCCGATGTTCTGCGAGGTGAGGAAACGGATGATTTTCTGGATATCGATCACGGCGATAGGGTCAACCCCGGCAAAGGGCTCGTCCAGCAGGATGAAGCGCGGCTGGGTGGCGAGTGCGCGGGCGATTTCCACCCGTCGGCGCTCGCCGCCGGACAGGGAAAGCGCCGGGTTGTTGCGCAGGTGGCTGATATGCAGCTCGTGCAGCAGATCGTCCAGGCGCTGTTCGACTTGCCCCGGTTCCAGCGTTTGCAGTTCCAGGATCGCCCGGATGTTTTCGGATACCGTCAGCTTGCGGAAGATCGATGCTTCCTGGGGCAGGTAACTCAAGCCCATCCGGGAGCGGCGGTGGATCGGCAGGCGGCTCAGTTCTTCGCCGTCCAGGCGGATGCTGCCGCCATCCAGCGGCACCAGTCCCACCATCATGTAAAAGCTGGTGGTCTTGCCCGCGCCATTCGGCCCGAGCAACCCGACCACTTCGCCGCTGCAAACATCCAGCGAAACGTTTTTTACTACCTGACGCGATTTGTAGCGCTTTTTCAGGCCTTGGACGATCAGTTCACTCATATAAAAACAGTCCTGAGTCCTGAGTGCTGAGTCCTGGGTCCCGAGGTTTTTCTCAGGACTCAGGACTCAGCACTTTCTACTCTTCTCTGGGATTGGCGATACTTTCTGCGGGTTTTAGCACGGCAGGCCTGGCGGCTGGCGCGGCGGTTTTCTGCTTCGGCTGTATCACCGTGCGAACCCGGCCGCGCGGGTTGCTCGCCGTGGCGGTTTCCTTGCCGCCGATCACCTGGAAGAATTCGGTCTTGCCATCATAGGAAATATAGTTTCCATGTGCTTCATCCAGGCCGCGCTTCATGCGCGCCTGGTTGAAAAGCTGTACCAGATCCTTCTTCTGGTCGTATTCGATGCGCAGGCCATAGCCTTCGATGTACTCGTCGTAGCCTTCGCGCTTCTGTCTGAAACTGGCC
>JAUYEK010000126.1 GCA_030691435.1 Sulfuricella sp.
ACGGTCTCCTTGCCTTGCTGAGCGACAAGCTTACCCTTCTCGCCAGTTTCCCCTCCCTCGAAAACTGGCGCGGCAAGGCGCTACTCGGCGGCCCGCTTGATGCCCAGTTGCGCAAGAATCCGCGCGACGGCACTTATTCCGGCAAATCGAGGGTGGATGGCGAGGAACGTATCTTTAGTTATCGGCAGGTCGATAAATTGCCTCTCGTCGTCATCGCCGCCCTGGCCAAACAAGACGTCCTCGCCGAATGGCGGCGCACCGCGCTGATCAACAGCAGCGTGCTGGCCGTCCTGCTCGTCGCCATCGCCATCCTTGGCTACGGCATGTTGCGCCGCTACGAGCGGGAGATGGAAATGGTGGAACAGTTGCGCGCCACCTCAATTCAGCTTAATGACGCCAACGAAGAACTGAAGCTCCTTAACGAAACGCTGGAGCAGCGCGTAACCGAGGAAGTCGGCAGAAACATGGAGCAGGAGCGTTTGCTCATCCGGCAATCGCGTTTCGCCGCCATGGGCGAGATGATAGGCAACATTGCCCACCAGTGGCGCCAGCCGTTGAACGCACTGGGACTATTGCTCGCCAACATCAAGGACGCCTACGAATACAAGGAACTCGACGCGGCGATGCTCGAAGAATCGGTCGGCAAGGGAGGTCAGCTCATCGACAAGATGTCCGCCACCATCGACGACTTTCGCAACTTCTTCAAGCCCAACAAGGAGAAAACCGCGTTCAGCCTGAAAAAGTCGGTAGAGGATACGCTTGCCATCCTCTCCGCCGGTTTCAAAAACCGCAACATCGCCGTTCACCTCGACGCCGACGAAGATGTCATCGCCCATGGCTTTCCCAACGAATATTCGCAGGTGCTGCTGAATATCCTCAACAACGCCAAGGATGCCATGCGGGCAAATAAAATAACGAATGGCGAAATCCATATCCGTATCGCCCGCCACGGCAGCCAGGCCAGGGTCACTGTGCGCGACAACGCCGGCGGCATTCCCGCCGACATCCTGCCGAAAATCTTCGATCCCTATTTCACCACCAAGGAAAAAGGCACCGGCATCGGCCTGTATATGTCGAAAATGATCGTCGAGGACAGCATGAACGGCACGGTCGAAGCGCGTAACGTCGGGGGCGGCGCCGAGTTCACGGTGGTTTGCCCGGTGGCGGGAAGCTAGCAACCTGTCGGACTTAAACCCGGATTATCCATTGGAATGTTCGTGCCTGTAGGAGCGCCGCCCTCGGCGCGAATGCGGCCGCAAATCGCGGCGAGGGCGCCGCTCCTACAGCGGTGTTTTGGCTCTAATGGATTATCTGGGTTCAAGCGCACTTCGCGGCACGCTGAAGCCGCCCTCCGTTCGGCACCCCTCCCTCACCGATCCAGTTGGCGGTTCCTATAGCCGCAACCCCGATTGTGTTCCATTTTCCCCATGTGCGCCAAATGGCGCAATCCTGATCTGGGTCAACCTGTTGTTTTAACGAAAACTTGGCCATGGCACGGGGCTTGCGTATCAGGAGTCCCGGTCCATGTTTCAGGGACGACTAATTACAAGACATGATTCCAAACACGCTTCATCCGGCCAGTGTCCTGGGCCGTCTGGTGGCCCTGCGCTGGTTTTCGATACTGGCGCAGGGGCTGACCATTTTTTTTGCCGCCGGATGGTTAAACATCGCTCTGCCATTATTGCCGATGTTGGCAGCGGTGCTTTTTCTGACACTGGTTAACATCATCACCTGGTGGCAGGTCGGGAAAGCCCGGCCCGTAGACGATGGCGAGCTATTCGCCCAACTGTGCCTGGATGTGCTGGTGCTGGCCTGGCTTCTCTTCTTTGCGGGTGGGGCGGAAAACCCTTTTATTTCGCTGTTGCTCCTGCCGCTCACCATTGGCGCGGTCGTCCTGCCCGTTCGTTACATCTGGGCCATGGCCGTGATGGCCTTTGCGGCCTATACCCTGCTGGTTTTTTTCAACCAGCCCTTGCCACCCCCCCAAGGCCGATTGAGTGCCCTGGATGCGGCTCTTTCGAAGACCTGCGGCATGAATCGCGCAACGGTTCATCAGGAAGGGGGGTTCGCCCTGCACGTGGTGGGGATGTGGCTTAATTTTGCCATTAGCGCCCTGATCGTTTCGGTGTTTCTGGCCCGCAATGCGGGGGCGCTGCGCCAGCGGGAACGCGAGATTCATACCTTCCGCGAGCGGGCTCTGCGGCAGGAGCGGATCCTTGCCCTTGGCCTCCTGGCGGCGGGGGCTGCCCACAAGCTGGGAACACCCCTTTCCACCATGGCCGTGGTGTTGCGCGAGATGGAGTTGGGCGAAGGCAACCGGGAAGAACGTGCCGACAATTTGCGCCTGCTTCTCTCCCAGGTGGAGCGTTGCAAGGGCATCCTGGCCGAGATTGCCGGCGCCGCCAGTACGGCGCCAGCGGCGGCGCTTCACGCCGATGCCTGGCTGGCGCATCTGGTGGACGAGTGGCACGTCCTCCGGCCCAAGGTGCGCTTGCCGTCCATTCATCCGGACACTTCCGCCATGGCGCCGTCTGTGCGCCCCGACCGCAGCCTGGACCAAGCCCTGCAAAGCCTGCTCGACAATGCCGCCGATGCCAGCCCGGAGAGTGTCGAACTGCGCCTGGCCTGGGACACCCAAAGCCTGACGGTAGACATACTCGACCGGGGGCAGGGTATTGACGAACGGGTTGCCGGGCTACTGGGCCATACCCCCGTTAGCAGCAAGTCGCCGACAGACGATACTACCGGCGGCTTGGGCATAGGCTTTTTTCTCACCAATGCCACGATCGAGCGCTTCGGTGGCGAGGTGGAAGTTTTCGACCGCGAAGGTGGCGGCACCTGCACACGGGTGATCCTGCCGCTGGCCCAACTCAACCCGGAGCCCACATGAGCCAGGCCGATCTGGACGAACAGCCGCTACTGCTGTTGGTGGACGACGACGAGGTCTTCCGGGGAGTAATGGCCAAGGCCTTGCACCGTCGCGGTTATGCGGTGGAAACCGCCGCCAGCGCGGAGGATGCCTTGGCCCTGTCCAGAAACACCCCCCCGGAATTTGCCGTCGTCGACCTCAAGATGCCCGGCGACTCCGGTCTCAAACTCATCGCAGACCTGATCGCTCTCGACCCCAATACTCGCATCGTCATGCTGACCGGCTATGCCAGCATCGCCACCGCCGTCGAGGCCATCAAGCTGGGCGCCACCCATTACCTGGCC
>JAUYEK010000136.1 GCA_030691435.1 Sulfuricella sp.
AGCCAGCCCATGCCGAGGGCGACGCTGGTGATTCTGGGGTGCAGCTTGTCGGGGTGGCGGGCGGTGAGCAGCACGTCGAGCAGGGCATAAAAAGCGACCCCCCAGCCGGCGAGCATCAGCACCAGCGCGACGATCAGCAGCCATTTCCCGGCCAGCAGGCCGATGTAGAACAGCAGCACGCCGCACGCCAGCAGCAGGAAAGCCGGCACATAACGGCGTGGCGACACCTTGGCGCCGTTCATCCAGCTGGGATAGACGGTCATCAGGAAGCCGAAGATGAAAAATGGGAAGAAGCCGTAGATCATCAGGAAGCCGTGCGCCCAGGCAGCCGGGATCGCCCAGGCCGGCGGCAGCCAGGCGGAAGTGTGGCGACCGATCAACTCGGTCAGCCACCAGGCGATAACGGCCAGCCCCTGTACTGCACCAGCCAGGAACATCATGCGATGGGGCGCGGCGGAAAACGTGCGCCAGACGATATTAACTTGCGACATGTGATTCCATTTCTAGATCAAAAAAACACTAACCGCAAAGGACGCAAAGGGACGCGAAGGAAAAGCGATCAGGCTGGCATGTCTGAGGGTTGGAGTTTCCCGTTGCGAACCTTTGCGTCCTTTGCGGTGAAAGATTTTTGTGGTTTATTGTTGGATTGAATTCAAATAGGTCTTGATTCATTCGAAAAACGCTATTTTACCCCGGTTCCTCCCGGCTGGCCGCGATTGATTATTACCAATAAGTAGGCGCCTCTAGGCGACAATCTGCAATTTCTATTGCAGAATAGCGGTGTATAACGATTCCCCCGTTTTTTTCCACACAGCCAGGCAGCGAGTGCCTCCCTGAAAACAGCATGAATCAGGCCATACAGAAAATAGACCGATTTGAAGTGATCCGGATTCTGGGCAAGGGTGCGCAGAGTGTGGTTTATCTCGCTTACGATCCCAAGCTGCAACGCGAAGTGGCGATAAAAACCCTGCATTTCGCGGAAAAGAAGAACCGGCAGAGCGAGATTCAGGCGCTGATCCAGGAATCGCGCACCGTCAGCAAGCTGCGCCACCCCAACCTCGTACCGATTTTCGAGGCCGGGGAATACGATGGCGATCCCTATCTGGTGTTCGAGTATGTCGAGGGGCAGACCCTGGCCGATCTGCTGCGGGAAAGGGGGTCTCTACCCGCCGCCGAGGCCGTCGGCATTATCGGCCCGGTGCTCGAGGCCGTTGCCCACGCCCACCAGAACGGTATCATCCATCGGGATCTCAAGCCCTCCAACATCCTGATCAGCCCGGAAGGCATCCCGCGGGTGATGGATTTCGGCATCGCCGAACGCATCTCCGACAAGCCCGGCGAGCACAACGATGTCCTGATGGGCACGCCAGCCTACATGGCGCCGGAATACATCACCGACCGGATGGTCAGCGAAAAAAACGATATTTTCGCCGCCGGCCTGATCCTCTGCGAAATTGTCGCCGGTCGCAAGGCAGTGAGCGGCGGCGACATTTACCAGGTGATGGACCGCATCGCCTCCGAACCCATCGAGCTCCCCCCAGGCAGCGAAGCCGCCATCGACGAGAAACTCGGCGACATCATCCTCAAGGCGCTGGCGCGAAACCCGCTGGACCGCTATGCCAGCGCCCAGGAAATGCGCGATGCGCTGCACGCCTACACGCTGGCCGGGGAAAACAGCGCGCCGCCCACCGGCGGGTCGACACAGAGCACGTTGGACTTCCTGCTGCGGCGCATGCGCCACAAGAGCGACTTTCCCGCACTATCGGAATCGGTCAGCGCCATCAACCGGGTGGCCTCCTCCGACAAGGAAAGCATCGACAAGCTGTCCAATTCGATCCTGAAGGATTTCGCCCTCACCAACAAAATCCTGAGACTGGTCAACACCGCCTTCTACAAATCGTACGGCGGCGGCACCATCAGCACCATTTCGCGCGCCGTCATCATTCTCGGCTTCGACGCGGTGCGCAATATCGCCATCACCCTGATCCTGTTCGAGCACCTGCAGAACAAATCCCATGCCGCGCACCTGAAGGATGAATTCATCCGCACCCTGTTCAGCGGCGCCCTCGCCAAGGAAATGGCCAAAGGGTCGGTCAAAGACCCGGAAGAGGCTTTCATTTGCGCCATGTTCCACAATCTGGGCCGGTTGCTGGCGATGTTCTACTTCCCGGAAGAAGCCAACGCCGTGACAAAGATCATGGCGCAGAAGGAATGCAGCGAAGACATCGCCT
>JAUYEK010000138.1 GCA_030691435.1 Sulfuricella sp.
AGCCAGCATGCCTTCGCCGTCTACCCGCTGGCGACCCAGGCGGTCGGCGCGCGCGGCATCGAGGCGCCGGCGAAGGATTTCGGCCATGACCCCGAGGCGTTGCTGGCGGCCATTGCGCGCGCCAGCGATACCGATACCCCCACCCGCATCCTGTTTATCGCCAATCCCAACAACCCTACGGGCACGCTGCTGGATCCCGCGCAGCTGCTCGGATTGATAGTACGCGTGCCGGAGAATGTCCTGGTGGTGCTGGATGAGGCTTACACCGAATATCTGCCCGATGCGATGAAAAGCGACAGCGTCGGCTGGCTGAAACGCTTTCCGAATCTGATCGTCACCCGCACCTTCTCCAAGGCTTACGGCCTGGCCGGCCTGCGCGTGGGCTATGCGCTGGCGAGCAAACCGGTGGCGGACATGATGAACCGGGTGCGGCAGCCGTTCAACGTCAACAGCCTGGCCCAGGCGGCAGCGGTGATGGCGATGCAGGACGATGCCTTTCTTGAGGAATGCCTGGAAATAAATCGCGTCGGTATGGAGCAGTTGACGGAGGGTTTCAAGCGCCTGGGGCTGACTTACATTCCTTCCTATGGCAATTTCGTCGCAGTGCGAGTGGGCGATGCTGCCGCTATCAACCTCAGCCTGCTGGAGCAGGGTGTGATTGTGCGGCCGGTCGCCAATTACGGGTTGCCTGAACACCTGCGCGTCAGCGTCGGGCTGGAAGGCGAAAACCAATTATTTTTGCAGGCCCTGGAACGGGCACTTGAGGAGTTGAAAAAATGATTATCGTAATGAGCAGCGGTGCAACCGAGCAACAGATCGACGGCGTCGTCAATAAAATCAAGGAAGCCGGCCTGGACGCGAACATTTCGCGCGGTACCGAGCGCACCGTGATCGGCGCCATCGGCGACGAGCGCAAGCTGGAGCAGGAGTATTTCGAAGCCCTGCCGGGCGTCGAACAGGCCATGCATATCGTCAAGCCCTACAAGATCGTCGGGCGGGAATGGCACAAAGCCGACAGCATCATCGACATCAAGGGCATTCCGCTCGGCGGCCAGCAAATCCAGATCATCGCCGGGCCGTGTTCGGTGGAAACCGACGACCAGATGGAGAAATCCGCCCAGGGCGTGGCCGACGCCGGCTGCCGCATGATGCGCGGCGGCGCCTACAAGCCGCGCACCAGCCCCTACGCCTTCCAGGGGCACGGCGCGGAAGGTCTGGCGATGTTTCGCAAGGCCGCTGACCGGCACAACCTGCCCATCGTCACCGAACTGATGGATGTGCGCACCATCGATTCATTTCTTGAGTACGGCGTGGACGTGATCCAGATAGGCACGCGCAACATGCAGAATTTCGACCTGCTCAAGGAAGTCGGCAAACTTGGCATCCCGGTGATCCTCAAGCGCGGCATGTCGGCCACCATCTCCGAATGGCTGATGTCGGCGGAATACATCGCCGCCGGCGGCAACCACAACATCATTTTCTGCGAGCGCGGCATCCGCTCCTTTGAAACTTACTACCGCAACGTGCTCGACGTGACCGCCATTCCGGTACTGAAGAAGGAAACTCACCTGCCGGTGATCGTCGATCCCTCCCACGCTGGCGGCAAGGCATGGATGGTGCCGGCGCTCTCCCGCGCGGCTATCGCCGCCGGCGCCGACGGACTGCTGGTGGAAATGCACCCCAGCCCGTGCGAAGCCTGGTGCGACGCCGATCAGGCGCTTACTCCGCAGGAGCTGAAAGACCTGATGGTCAGCCTGGGCGCGATTGCCGGGGCGATCGGACGGACGATCTAGTCTGACGTGGATTTCCAGCTTAATAAACTTGTCATCTTCGGCGTCGGCCTGATCGGCGGTTCCTTCGCGCTGGCCTTGCGCGAGGCTGGAGTGGTGAGGGAAATCGTCGGCGTCGGACGCACTGCGGGAAATCTGGCGGAGGCATTGCGTCTCGGGGTGATCGACCGGGCTGCGGTTGATGTGGCCAGCGCGGTGCAAGATGCAGATATGGTATTGCTGGCTATGCCGGTCGGGCAGATGGGTAGCGTCATGCAGGCCATTGCGCCGCATCTGGGGGCGCGGACCGTCGTCACCGATGCCGGTAGCACCAAATGCGATGTGGTGGCGCTGGCGCGCCGACATCTGCCGGGCCACCTGGCGCGCTTCGTGCCGGCCCACCCGATCGCCGGCGCTGAAAAAAGCGGGGCGGCTGCCGCCAGTGCCGAACTGTACCGGCGCCGCAACGTGGTGATCACGCCCCTGCCCGAGATCGATCCTGCGGCGGCGCGCACGGTGCGCGCCCTGTGGGAGGCGTGCGGGGCGACGGTCAGGGAAATGACGCCGCAGGCTCACGACGAGGTCTTCGCCGCAGTTTCCCATCTGCCGCACCTGCTGGCTTTCGCCCTGGTCGAGGACATCGCCTCGCGCAGCAACAGCGAGGAGCTGTTCGGCTATGCCGCCAGCGGTTTCCGCGATTTCACCCGGATCGCCGGCAGCTCGCCGGAAATGTGGCGCGACATCTGCCTCGCCAACCGCACGGCGCTGCTCAAGGAGCTCGAAGTCTACCAGGCGCAGCTTGACCGCCTGCAGGCCATGCTGGAACAGGCCGACGGGGCCGCGCTGGAGCAGGTTTTCAACCACGCCAGCGCGGCGCGCAACAAATGGATTGCCGAAAATAATAATAATTGACCGTCGGCGGACGTAGGATGGGTGGAGCGTAGCGATACCCATCGCCAACCATAATGATGGGTATCGCTACGCTCCACCCATCCTACCTTTCCTGATTATTGCCCATGGACCATCTCGATCTTTCTCCCATTCCCCGCGCCAGCGGCACCGTTCTGCTGCCCGGATCGAAAAGCATTTCCAACCGCACCCTGCTGCTGGCGGCGCTGGCCGAGGGCGTCACCGAGGTCAAGGCCCTGCTTGCCTCCGATGACACCCGGCATATGCTGGCTGCGCTGAAGCAACTGGGCGTCAACTGGACACAGCACGGCGATAGCCATGATTACCGGGTGGAGGGCGTGGGCGGCGAGTTTCCGGTGAAGCGGGCCGACCTTTTCCTGGGCAACGCCGGCACTGCCTTTCGCCCGCTTACCGCCGCTCTGGCGCTGTCTCGCGGCGAATACCGGTTGAGCGGCGTGCCACGCATGCACGAGCGGCCGATCGGTGATCTGGTCGATGCGTTGCGCCAACTTGGTGCGGATATCGCCTATCTGGGCAACGAAGGCTACCCGCCGCTTGCCGTCAAGCCAGCAGCGATCCGCGCGTCTGGCCGGGTCCGGGTGCGCGGCAACGTTTCCAGCCAGTTCCTCACGGCGCTGCTGATGGCCGCCCCGCTGGCGCGGCAGGACGTGATCATCGAGGTGGTCGGCGAGCTGATCTCCAAACCGTATATCGAGATCACCCTGAACCTGATGAGCCGATTCGGTGTCGAGGTCGAGCGTCAAGGCTGGCAGGCGTTCACCATCCGTGCCGGACAGACGTATCGCAGCCCCGGCGTGATCCATGTCGAGGGCGATGCTTCGAGCGCTTCCTATTTTCTGGCTGCGGGCGCCATCGGCCAGGGGCCGGTGCGGGTCGAAGGCGTGGGCAAAGCCAGCATCCAGGGCGACGTGCGCTTCGCCGAGGCGCTGGCGCAGATGGGCGCCGAAGTTTCTATGGGCGACAACTGGATCGAGGCGCGCGCTCCGCAAAGCGGGAAACTCAAGGCTATTGATCTCGACTGCAACCATATTCCCGACGCAGCCATGACCCTGGCGATAGCGGCCCTGTTCGCCGACGGCACCACCACCCTGCGCAACATCGCCAGCTGGCGGGTCAAGGAAACCGACCGCATCGCCGCGATGGCAACCGAACTGCGCAAGGTCGGTGCAACCGTGGAAGAAGGCGCGGATTTTATTCGCATAACGCCGCCTGCCAAGCTGATTCCCAATGTCGCCATTGACACCTATGATGACCACCGCATGGCGATGTGCTTTTCCCTGGCGGCGCTGGGCGATGTGCCGTTGCGCATCAACGACCCCGAATGTGTCGCCAAGACTTTTCCCGACTATTTCGAGCGCCTGAGCTCAATAACGAAAACGGACTGAAGAAAGATGATGACCCACTCCTCACCCCTGACTCCTCACCCCTCACCCGAGATCCCGGTTATCGCCATCGACGGCCCCTCCGCATCCGGCAAAGGCACGGTGGCACAACTCGTCGCCCAGGCGCTGGGCTTCCACTATCTCGACAGCGGCGCCTTGTACCGGTTGCTGGCCCTGGCGGCAGGGCGGCACGGCGTGGCGTTCGACGACGAGGAGGAATTGGCGCGCTTGGCGGAAGGGCTGGTCATTCGCTTCGAGGGCAGCGAGGTGTGGCTGGATGGCGAGCCGGTGGGAGATGCGATTCGCACCGAAGAGTGCGGCAACGGCGCCTCGCGTATCGCCGCTTACCCCCGTGTGCGCGCGGCGCTGCTTGATCTGCAGCGCGCCTTCCACAAGGCTCCGGGGCTGGTTGCGGACGGTCGCGACATGGGTTCGGTGGTGTTTCCCGGTGCGATGCTCAAAATATTTCTGACCGCCAGCGCTGAGGTGCGCGCCGATCGCCGGCATAAACAGTTGATGGAAAAAGGAATGCATGCTAATATCAACCAGATTTTGCATGACATAAGGCAACGTGATGAGCGCGACAGCGCGCGGAGCGTGGCCCCATTGCAAAAATGTGCGGATGCCAGTCTGCTGGATACCAGTTCCATGACCATTGTTGAAGCGGTGGACGAGGTGCTGGCGTGGTTCAAGCAGGTTCGTGTCCGATAGGTGCCTCGAGCTCCAACAGTTTTGTCGGTTGGCTGAAACATTTTTTCGCTATTGCGGTATGTTTCCCTTTTTCAGACTGTTTGAAACTTCTGGCGGGTGATAACTAACCCCGTTGCTTTTGCCATCCGGGCAACAGCCGGGCTTTTTCAGGTTTTTTAAACAATGACTACTGCTTCCCCTTCTGTTTCCCCATCCATTGAAAGTTTCGCCTCTCTGTTCGAAGAGAGCTTGTCCCACCAGGAAATGCGCGCCGGCGAGGTCATCACCGCCGAGGTCGTGCGTGTCGATAACGACAGCGTGGTGGTCAATGCCGGCCTGAAATCCGAAAGCGTCATCGACGCCAACGAATTCAGGAACGACAAGGGTGAAATCGAAGTGAAGCCGGGCGATTTCGTCAAGGTTGCGATCGAAATGCTGGAAGACGGCTACGGTTCGACCAAGCTGTCGCGCGAGAAGGCCAAGCGTGTCGCCGCATGGCTGGATCTGGAAGCTGCCATGGAAGAGGGTACGCTGGTCAGTGGTATGGTCAATGGCAAAGTCAAGGGCGGCCTGACCGTGATGGTCAATGGCATTCGCGCCTTCCTGCCGGGTTCGTTGGTGGATATTCGTCCGGTCAAGGACACTACCCCCTACGAAAACAAGGAAATGGAATTCAAGGTTATCAAGCTGGACCGAAAGCGCAACAACGTTGTGGTTTCGCGCAAGGCTGTGCTGGAGCAGAGCCTGGGCGCCGAGCGTCAGGCACTGCTGGGCAACCTGAAAGAAGGCATGGTCGTCAAGGGTATCGTCAAGAACATCACCGACTACGGCGCGTTCGTGGATCTGGGCGGCGTCGATGGCCTGCTGCACATCACCGATCTGGCCTGGCGCCGCGTCAAGCATCCTTCCGAAGTGTTGGCTGTGGGTGATGAAGTTGAAGCCGTGGTGCTCAAGTTC
>JAUYEK010000139.1 GCA_030691435.1 Sulfuricella sp.
CTCGATTGCCGGCATGAACGAAATTCGCGGCCAGATTCAGGAAACAGCGAAACGGATCAAGCGGCTGGGTGAAAGCTCCCAGGAGATCAGCGAGATCGTGGAACTGATTTCCGACATTACCGAACAAACCAACATTCTGGCGCTGAACGCGGCGATTCAGGCTGCTTCCGCCGGTGAGGCGGGACGCGGCTTCACCGTGGTGGCGGAAGAGGTGCAGCGGCTGGCGGAGCGTTCGGGCGAGGCAACCAAGCAGATCGGCGCGATCGTGAAGACCATTCAGACCGATACCCACGATGCGGTGGCAGCTATGGAGCAGAGCACCCAGGGGGTGGTGGAAGGCGCCAAGCTGTCGGATGCGGCGGGCCAGGCCCTGTCCGAGATCGAGCGGGTTACGCGCAGCCTGGCGGATCTGATCGACACCATTTCCAGGGCGACCCAGGCACAGGCGGAGGCCGCAGGCAAAGTGGCAACGAACATGCGGGATATTCAGGACATTACCAACCAGACCACGGACGGTACCAAACAGACCGCCGCTTCCGTGGGTCAGTTGACCGAACTGGCTGCCGAGCTGAAAGGCTCGGTGGCGGGCTTCAAACTTGGGTAATTGAAGAGCATGGCCACCGAGCTGGACATCGGCCCACTGACCTGGGTCAAAGGCGAAATCGACCAGGCGCTGGATCAGGCCAGGCAGAACCTGGCGGGATTCTTTGGCAACCCCGGCGATCTTTCCCCGCTGCGCTATTGCCTGACCCACCTGCATCAGGTGAACGGCGCCATCCTGATGGTCGGCCTGGAAGGGGCCGCGCGCGTTAGCGGTGAAATCGAAAAACTGGTGGCCGCTCTGGAGAAGCAGGAGGTTGCTCCCTCCGCCGCCAATAACGAAGTCGTTAACCAGGCCATTGCCGCGCTTTCCAAATATCTTTCCAGCCTGCTCGATGGCGAGCCGGATGTGCCGCTCAGGCTCTACCCGGTCTATAAAAGTTTGCACCAGGCCCGTAATGCCCCGGATTTTGCCGAAAGCGACTTGTTTTTCCCGGATTTGTCCGCGCGCGCACCGAAGGATGGCTATGCGAAGCCGATGGGCGAGGCCGAACTGCAAGCGCTGGCCAAGGCTGAGCGCGCACGCTTTCAGTGGGGCTTGCTTAAATTTCTTCGCACGCCGGACGACCCGGCGGGGATGGAGGCGATGCGCGTGGCATTGCTGGCCATCGAGCGAGCGCAGAGCTTGCCGGCGCAACGCACCTTCTGGTGGTCCGCGGGGGCACTGATAGAAGGTTTGCTCCACCGGGGCTTGAGCCCAGACGCCGAAGCCAAGCGGCTGCTAGGCAAGATCGATCAGCAGATTCGCAAGCTTGCCGAATCCTCGTCCAAGGTGGCGGAACGCCTGCTGCGCGATCTGCTCTACCGGGTGGCATGCAGCCAGCCGGTGAGCGAGCGGATCAAGCAGGTCAAGCAGGCGTTCGATCTGGATAGCTGTTTGCCGCAGGCGGCCACTGCCGCACAGGTCGACTCGGCCCGGCTCCAGCCCTTGCTTCGGGAACTGAAGGAGTTGCTGACGCCGGTCAAGGAGTTGTGGTTGAAATTCACCACGGGCCATAAAGAAAGCCTGAAAAATTTGCAGGAGCCCTTGAGCCGGCTGGTAGAAAAAAGCCGGGCGCTGGATAACCGCCCTTTGCATGGCCTGCTCGCGCAGACGCAAGCGCTGGTAACCGCGCACCCGGAGGGCCACCCTCTCCTCAATCCTCTCCCGCAGACGGGAGAGGAGGCGAACGTGAAGGGCGCTGGTTTCGACTTGCTGGCGATAGAAGTGGCCACGGCCCTGCTACTGGCGGAGAACGTGCTGGAAAACTTTGCCCAGTTCAACGATGAATCGGTAAAGCAGCTGGAAATCCAGACCAGGCGCATGTCGGCTGTTTCAAGCGGTCGCCCGGAAGAAATCGATGCGGCGGGAATCCCCAACCTTGGCGAGATCAGCCGCAAAGCCCAGGAAAAACTCCTGCTGGCCCAGGTGGCGCATGAAATTCAGGCCAATCTGCGGCGGATTGAGGAAGTGCTGGATGCGTTCTTCAGGGATACGACCAAGCGGGAAGGTATTCCCGCCCTTGACTCCGTCCTGAAGCAGATTTCCGGCGCCCTGACCATTCTCGACCTTGGCAAGGCGGGCAAGCTGCTTGGCATCTGCCATTCCAGCATCCTGCGTTTTGCCGATCCGGCTTATGAGCCGGGCCCACAGGTTCTGGAGGGGGTGGCTGAAGGCTTGAGCGTCCTGGGTTTCTACATCGAAGAAGTCCCGCATGGTGGCGGGGATGCGGAAAACATCATTAGCGGGGCCCTGTTTCGCTTGACGGGCGAGCCGGTGGAAAAAACGGCTGTTCCGCAGGAAGAGGTCGAGGAAACCCTTGCGGAAGAAAGCATCGAAGCCAGTCTGGATTCACAAAAACATCTGGCGCAG
>JAUYEK010000141.1 GCA_030691435.1 Sulfuricella sp.
ACCGACGAGGGCGTCGGCACGCTGATCCGGGCCAACGATTGAGAATCGGATTGCCACAAAAAGGCACAAAATTCGCAACAATTTCTTTGTGCATTCTGTGCCTTTTTGTGGCTAAGACAAGTCATGAGCCTATTTGAGAAGCGGCGAAAAATCTCCAGGGTATGGGTGTTCGACCTCGACAACACCCTGCACAATGCCGGTGCGCACATTTTCCCGCACATGAACCGGGCCATGACGCAGTATCTGCAGGATCACCTCCACCTCGATGAAGCGGGCGCGAACGAGCTGCGCGAGCGCTACTGGCTGCGCTACGGCGCGACCCTGCAAGGTTTGATACGGCATCACGGCACCGATCCCGATCATTTCCTCTGGCACACCCACCAGTTCCCGGCGCTGCACCGGATGGTGTTGCGCCAGCGCGGGCTGAGAGCGGCGCTGCAAAGGTTGCCTGGCCGCAAGCTGGTGTACTCCAATGCGCCGGCCCATTACATCCACAGGGTGCTGGAACTGCTCGGCATCGCCGACCTGTTCGAAGAAGTATTCACGATCGAACATGCCGGCTACCGGCCGAAACCCGATGCTCACGGATTTCGTCGCCTGTTCCGCCGGTTGCGACTGAACCCGTCGCGGTGCATCATGGTCGAAGATACGCTGGCCAACCTTAAAACCGCAAAAAAACTCGGCATGAAGACGGTGCTGGTGGGGGCGCTGCCGAAACGGCCAAGTTGCGTGGATCTGAGCGTGAAATCGGTGCTGGAACTGCCGCGTGCGCAGCGCCGTATCCGTTAAACCTGGAAAAATTCATCCACGGATTAACACGGAGGTACACGGATTATCAATGGATTGCATAAAGTGCGCGGCCCCCACTTCTGATGGCTAACGGCTTATTTTCAACCATTTGTTTTATCTGTGTAATCCGTGTTTATCCGTGGATATAAAGAGGTTTTTTAAAAGGAGTTGCTGGTGACTATCAATAACCGTGTGCTGTTTCTCGGAATATTCCTGGCCTGCTTCGGGCTGATGGGCTTCGGTCTTGTGCTGCAGCACGTCATGCACCTGGAGCCTTGCCCGCTGTGCATCCTGCAGCGCATTGCCTTCATCGCCATCGGCGTAACGGCGCTGGCGGCTGCCATACACAATCCGCAACGCCGCGGCTGGATCGTGTATGGCAGCTTGCTGGCAGTTTTTTCCGTGCTGGGGGGCGGGGTCGCGGCGTGGCAGGTGTATTTGCAGCACCTGCCGAAGGATCAGGTGCCGGAATGCGGGCCGGGCCTGGATTACATGCTCGAGGCCATGCCGCTGAACAAAATCCTGCCGACGATTTTTAAAGGCTCGGGCGAGTGCGCCGAAGTGACCTGGACTTTCCTCGATCTGTCCATCGCGCAGTGGGCGCTGGGCTGGTTCGTTCTGTTCGCGCTGGTGGGGGTGATTGCCGCTGTCCGCCGCAGGTAGGCCGAATTCAGCCCTACTGCGCTATCCAGTTCATGTAGGGTGCAATGCGCTTCGCTTATTGCCGCCCTACGCCTTACGCGGGTTGACCCCGCGCTTTGCGTTAGGCTGCGACCTCAAGATATTCAACGATGCTGGCCGGCTGCGGAATTGTTAAGCCATCCTCGCGAAGCCCTTCAATATGAAATGCGATAGCCTCACGAATTTCGTTCTCGGTTTCCTCTACAGTTTGTCCGGTGGCAACGCAACCGGGCAGGTCAGGGACGTAAGCTGAATAATTGTTTTCTGTTTTTTCGACGACGATGGCGTAGCGCATAAATTTACTCCTTCAGTCCTGCTTGTTTGAGGATGCTGTTCAAGGTGCCGGGAGCCAAATCATCACTGGGTTTCCCTGCTACTGTAACGCGACCACTTTTGACTGGATGTTTAAACTGACGATGACTGCCGCGTGTGGCGACAAGAAACCAACCGTCAGTCCGAAGCAGGATCAAAATGTCACTTACTTTCATGGTGCTAGGATAGCAAAGGTCACCGAAAAGGCCTAACGTAGAAGTCACCGGCGCTGCGCGGCTTTATCGCGCAGCGTCCGTGTGGACTGCCGGGTTGGAACCCAGCGCTGAGTACCGACTTACGAGAGTCATTCCTTCG
>JAUYEK010000148.1 GCA_030691435.1 Sulfuricella sp.
AATGAATCGGTTTGGGCTAGAAGCCCAGGTGCGAGGTGGTCATCGCGCCGGCTTTTTTAGAGTCATAAACGAAGAATCCATGGCCGTAGAGCTCGGTATCCTCGCCCATGATCTTGATGGTGTTCTTGTTGGCGCCCACCGTGCCGTCCGAGCCCAGGCCGTAGAATATGCAGCGGTTCACGCCCTTGCCGGCGTCGTTGCGGAAACCGGCGTCCCACTCCAGATTGGTGTGGGTGACATCGTCGATGATGCCGACGGTGAAATGGTTCTTGGGCTGTTCTTTCTTCAACTCGTCGAACACGCCCTTGATCATGCCCGGCGTGAACTCCTTGGAGGACAAGCCATAACGACCGCCCAGCACGCGCGGCATGACGGGGAAACGGCAAACGCTATGGCCGCAGGATTCGGCGATGGCCGTCACCACGTCCTTGTAAAGCGGTTCGCCGTCGGCGCCCGGCTCCTTGGTGCGGTCGAGTACGGCGATGCGCTTGACCGTGGGCGGAATGGCATTGAGCAACTCGTCTGCCGCGAACGGGCGATACAGGCGCACTTTCACCAGGCCCACTTTTTCGCCGTGGGCGGTCAGATGCTCGACCGTTTCCTCCGCCGCATCCGCGCCGGAGCCCATCAGGATCATGACGCGCTCGGCATCGGGCGCGCCGACGTATTCATACAGCTTGTACTGGCGCCCGGTCAGCCCGGCGAACTTGTCCATCGCCTTCTGCACGATGCCGGGCATGGCGTCGTAATAGGCGTTGACAGTCTCGCGCGCCTGGAAATACACGTCGGGATTCTGGGCCGTGCCGCGAATCACCGGATGGTCGGACGACAGCGCGCGGGCGCGGTGAGCGAACACCAGCTCGTCGTCGATCATCTCGCGCACCACTTCCAGCGGCACCTGCTCGACCTTGGCCACCTCGTGGGAAGTGCGGAAGCCGTCGAAGAAATGTAGGATCGGCAAACGCGATTCGAGCGTCGCGGCCTGGGCGATCAGCGCCATGTCCATCGCCTCCTGCACCGAATTGGAGGCGAGGAAGGCAAAGCCGGTGGAACGGGCCGACATCACGTCGCTGTGGTCGCCGAAAATCGACAGGCCCTGCGCCGCCAGCGAACGCGCCGCCACGTGCATCACGAACGGCGTCAGCTCGCCGGCGATTTTGTACATATTCGGGAGCATCAGCAGCAGGCCCTGCGATGCGGTGAACGTGGTCGCCAGGGAGCCGGTCTGCAATGCGCCGTGGATCGTGCCGGCGGCGCCGCCCTCGCTCTGCATCGTGACCACTTCCGGGACGGAACCCCACAGGTTCTGGACGCCCTCGGCGGACCAGGCATCGGAATATTCCCCCATTGGCGAGGAAGGGGTAATCGGGTAAATCGCAATGACTTCGTTGGTCAGGTGCGCGATGTAGGCGGCAGCCTCGTTGCCGTCAATCGTAACCATGCGTGCTTGTGACATTAAAACACCTCATCAAATAATCTGTTATACGTAGACAAAACCTGCAATCACCCGTTCAAATTATCATGACCGGGCAAGCCAGGCAATTTTTGTAATGTTATATAGGTCAGCTATCTTATACAACTCTGTCCATTAACGTAAAACGCTCCCCACACATCGAAGCCGGGCAACTCGGGCCATTGCCCGGGATGTTCGAAGTGTATAATCCTTAAAACCTCGATTTGTCCACGAAAAACACGAAAGGCACGAAATAAAACAAGATGTTGCATTAGTTCAGCGGCTCACCCATCGGGTTTCAGTTGTCGTCTTGTAGCTCTTTGAATCCGTTCGTGATTTTCGTGTATTTCGTGGACTAACTGCTTTTTATTAGGACAATTCCTGCTACTTCCGCAAACCGCCGTGCAACAAACACTCCGAACCCTCGCCGCCGCCCTTCCCGCCTGCATGATCGCCGACCGCCACGCTTTCCGGCGGCAACTCGACAAGCTGTGCGCTCTGGCCGCCGCCAACAAGCCCGTGGACGGCCCGCTGCGGCAACTGGAAAGCGCCATGGCGCGGTCATCCGAGCGGTTGCGACAACGGCTGGAGCGCCTGCCCCTGCCCACCTACCCCGAAGAGCTGCCGGTCTCGGGCAAGCGCGCGGACATCGCCGCCGCCATCGCCGCCCACCAGGTGGTCATCGTCTGCGGCGAAACCGGCTCGGGCAAGACCACCCAGTTGCCGAAAATCTGCCTGGAACTCAAGCGCGGCGCCGCCGGCCTGATCGGCCACACCCAGCCTCGGCGCATCGCCGCCCGCACCGTGGCCTCGCGTATCTCGCAGGAGCTGAAAAGCCCGCTCGGCCAGGTAGTCGGCTACAAAGTGCGATTTTCCGACCACACTGGCCCGGACAGCTATATCAAGCTGATGACCGACGGCATCCTGCTGGCGGAAACCCAGAACGACCGCTTTCTTTCCGCCTACGACACGATCATCATCGACGAAGCGCACGAGCGCAGCCTCAACATCGATTTCCTGCTCGGCTATCTGAAGCAGATCCTGCCCAAGCGCCCCGATCTAAAAGTCATCGTCACCTCCGCCACCATCGACGCGGAGCGATTTTCGAATCACTTCGACGGCGCCCCGGTAATCGAGGTTTCCGGCCGGTTGTACCCGGTGGAAATGCGCTACCGACCATTACATTCAAGAAAACCACTGAACAAAGCCCCCTCCCCCTTGATGGGGGAGGGTTGGGGAGAGGGTGAAAATTCCAACTCTTACCCCTCTCCCCAACCCTCTCCCACAAGGGGAGAGGGAGCCGACGAAGCCGACCTTGAAGAAGCCATCCTCGACGCGGTGGACGAAGTCTCGCGCACCGGCTCGGGCGACATCCTGATCTTCCTCCCCGGCGAACGCGAAATCCGCGACTGCGCCGAGGCTTTAAGGAAACATCATCCTCCGGGCGCGGAAATCCTGCCCCTGTTCGCCCGCCTTTCCGCCGCCGAGCAGGAGCGCGTGTTCAAGCCCGGCGGGGCGCGCCGCATCGTCCTCGCCACCAACGTGGCGGAAACCTCGCTCACCGTGCCCGGCATCCGCTACGTCATCGACCCCGGCTACGCCCGCCTGCTGCGCTACAGCTATAGATCAAAGGTGGAGCGCCTGCAGGTCGAAAAAATCTCCCAGGCCTCCGCCAACCAGCGTGCCGGTCGCTGCGGCCGGGTGATGAGCGGGGTGTGCGTGCGGCTGTATGCGGAGGAAGATTTCAACACCCGCCCCGCCTTCACCGACCCGGAAATCCGCCGCAGCAACCTGGCCGCCGTGATCCTGCGCATGAAGGCGCTGGGGCTGGCCGAGATCGAGGACTTCCCGTTCCTCGAACCGCCCGACTCGCGCGCCATCGCCGACGGCTTCAAGCTACTGGAAGAACTCGGCGCGGTGGACGCGCAGCGCGCGCTGACCGAAACCGGCCGCCAGCTCGCCAAATTCCCGATCGACCCGCGCATCGGCCGCATGATCCTGGCGGCCAAGGCGGAGAACTGCCTGACCGAAGTGCTGATCATCGCCTCCGCCCTCTCGGTGCAGGACCCGCGCGACCGGCCGATGGATCGTCAGCAGGCGGCGGACGACAAGCACCGTCAGTTCAATGACGACAATTCCGACTTCATCGGCTATCTCAAGCTGTGGGCGTTCTACGACGAGGCGCTGAAGCACAAAAAATCCAACCGCAAGCTGGTCGACCTGTGCCGCGAACATTACCTCTCTGCCACGCGCCTGCGCGAGTGGCGCGAAATCCACGGCCAGCTCCACGCCCAAGTAGTCGAGATCGGCCTGCGCCCGAACCAGACCCCGGCCAGCTACGAGGAAATCCACCGCGCCCTGCTCGCCGGCCTGCTCGGCAATCTCGGCGTCAAGACCGAAACCCAGGAGTACGCCGGAGCGCGGGA
The DNA here is from genome assembly GCA_030691435.1 of Sulfuricella sp. Lineage (GTDB taxonomy): Bacteria > Pseudomonadota > Gammaproteobacteria > Burkholderiales > Sulfuricellaceae > Sulfuricella. The sequence continues at coordinate 3,880 of JAUYEK010000148.1, forward strand.
AATCAAGTTCCACCTCTTTCCCGGCTCGGTGATCTATAAAAAAGCGCCGAAATGGGTGATGGCGGCGGAGCTGACCGAAACCACCAAACTCTACGCCCGCTGTGCCGCCAAGATCGAACCGGAATGGGTGGAGAAGGTCGCCGCCGACCTGCTGCGCCGCCATTACTTCGACCCCCACTGGGAAAAGGCCACCGCCCAGGTCGCCGCCTTCGAGCGTGTCAGCCTGTATGGCCTGACCCTGGTGCCGCGCCGCCGCGTCCACTACGGCGCCATCAACCCGACCGAGTCGCACGACATCTTCATCAAGGGCGCCCTGGTGGCAGGCGAATTCAACACCCGCGCCCCGTTCTTCGAGCACAACCGCAAGCTCGTCGCCGAAGTCGAGGAACTGGAGCACAAATCGCGCCGCCAGGACGTGCTGGTGGACGAGGAGCGCATTTACGCCTTCTACGACGCCCGCATCCCGGAGGGCATCCACAACGGCGCAGATTTCGACAAATGGCGCCGCGAGGCGGAAGCAAAAGACAAGCGTTTATTGTTCATGAGCCGCGACGACCTGATGCGTCACGGCGCCGATGCCGTCACCATCGAACTGTTCCCGGAAACCCTGACGGTAGGCGAAACCGCCTGCCGCCTCGCCTACCGCTTCGAACCCAGCCACCCGCTCGACGGCGTCACCCTCACCGTGCCGCTGCACCTCTTGAACCAGATGGATTCCAAGCGCTTCGACTGGCTGGTGCCGGGCATGATCCGCGAGAAGCTCACGGTGCTGGTCAAATCCCTGCCCAAGCGGCTGCGCAGCGCCTGCGTGCCGGTGCCGGATTTTGTTACGGCGGCGCTGGAAATATTCACCCCCTCTCCCCAACCCTCTCCCTCAAGGGGAGAGGGGGCCGTTGCTCCCACCTCCCCCGCCGGAGAGGGTGGCTTTGCTCCCTCCCCCCCTGCGGGGGAGGGCTGGGGAGAGGGGGTTAACCAATCCCTCTCCGCCTTCATCCGCAAAAAAACCGGCCAGGAGGTTCCCCCGGACACATGGAAACAAGCCGATCTCCCCATACACCTGCGCATGAATTTCAAGGTGGTGGACGAAGCGGGCGCCGAAATGGCCTCCGGCCGCGACCTCGCTGCGCTCAAGGAAAAACTCGGCCAGGCGGCCCGCCTCACCTTTGCCAAAACGCCGGAACTCGACATCGAAAAGGAAGGCCTCACTAACTGGGATTTCGGCGACCTGCCGGAAAAGATCGCCTTCACCCGTAGTGGCCAGCAGCTCACCGGCTACCCGGCGCTGGAAGACGACGGCGATTCGGTCTCGATCCGATTGTTCGACACCCCCGCAACGGCGGAAGCCGCGATGCGCGCCGGGGTCAGGCGGCTGCTGCGCCTCGCCCTCAACCCGCAAATGAAGCAACTGGAAAAAGGCCTGCCCGGCTTCACCCAGACCGCCCTCCTGCTACGCGCCGTCGCCAACCCCGACGGCCTGAAAGAAGACCTGCTCACCGCCATCACCGACCGCGCTTTCATCGGCGACGACGAACTGCCCCGCACCACCAAGGCCTTCGCCGCCCAGAAAGACCGCGCCCGTACCCGCCTCGCCGCCGTGTCGGACGCCGCCTGCCGCATCCTTGCCACCATCGCCGGCGACTACCAGGCGATACAGGCCATGCTCGCCGCCAAACCGCCCGGCAACGTCGCCGCCGACATCCGCGAGCAGCTCGCCAACCTGGTCTATAAGGGCTTTCTTACCGCCACGCCGTGGGAGCAGTTGCAACACCTGCCGCGTTACCTCAAGGCCACCGTGCGCCGACTGGAAAAGCTCTCCGGCGCTGTCGAGCGCGACGCCAAATGGACAGCGGCCATCCGCGAGCTGTGGCAGGATTACCAGAAGCGGCTGGAGAAGCACCGCAAGGAAGGGATCAGCGACCCGGAGCTAGACAAGTTTCGCTGGATGATCGAGGAATTGCGGGTGTCGATGTTCGCACAGGAGCTGAAGACGCCTTATCCGGTATCGGTTAAAAGGCTGCAGAAGGCTTGGGAAGGAATGAAGGCGTAAAACATTGCTTGCCGGAAGCCAAGGGGAGCGAATCAAATTCCATTTGTTGCGTACTGCGCAACACGCTATAATTTTGACATGATCCTATCGTATCGGCACAAAGGGCTGAAGAAGTTTTTTGAGTCCGGCAACCTGGCCGGAATCCAACCCTCGCACGCCAAGCGCCTTCAAATGCAACTGGCCGCGCTGGACACGGCTCAGACCATTGAAGACATGGAAATCCCGGGTTTCCGCCTGCACCCGCTGAAGGGTGCTGATCGTGGGCGTTGGTCGATATGGGTGAACGGGAACTGGCGCATCACATTCGAGTTTCAAAACGGGAATGCCCTTGTTTTAGATTATGAGGATTATCACTAATGGCCATGCACAATCCCCCGCACCCTGGAGAGTTTATCCAGGAGGTTTACCTGGAGCCCAATAAACTCAGCTGCCGGGAACTTTCATCCAAACTCGGCGTTGCCGCTTCAACCCTGAGCCGCATCCTGAAGGGTTCCAGCGGCATCAGCCCTGAAATGGCCCTACGCCTGTCTAAGGCTATTGGCCGCTCTCCAGAGAGTTGGCTTGCCATGCAAGACAATCATGACTTGTGGCAAGCAAAGCAAGTGGTGGACTTGCGCGATGTCACCAAGGTCAAGTTCAAGGCGGCCTGACATTCAAGCAGGACGCACCGCAGGCAAGCAAGCAGGATGCGGTGAGGAACGAACCGCATCGTTCGTGTTATTCCCCGACCACGAGGTCGGCCATGCCACCGCCCCAGTCCACCGGGTAGATTCCACGCCGCACGCAGCAAGTCGATTCGTTCGACCAGAAGACGGTTTCCCTTGCGCTGGGCGAGGTTGACCGTGAAAAACCAGCTTGCGCCGGGAGCATGGGCACGGCGGTATTCGGTCATGACGGTTTTTGCCTGTTTTGAACCGCTTTACGCGAGCGATGCGGTTCCTTCGTCACCGCATCCTTGCGCTTGGAAGATTCATTTGCCGTAGGCGTCAGATGATCACTTGAGCTGAAGCCCATACTGCTTCATATGCGGCAATCTTTAGGGGTGCAGTATCGTCAGCCCGCACGATCTCAGCAGGAGACCGCTTGGCAAAGTCCTTAAGGGATTGGGTTAGCGTCCAGGCTTTCGTCTGGTCAATGAAGATCGCCCGATCGTGTAGTGTTTTTTGCGGCGCAAGACGGACCAACAACGGGCGGGTTCCCCCATACTGCTGCACCCACTTATTAGCTGCCGGCTGCAAAGTGGGTTTACAACTAGCTTGATCTGCCATTAGACGAAGGGGCACGTTTTCTGGAACCGCAATACCAAATTCCGTTAATACCGTTTCGTCCATGAAGGGGTCAATTATCAGCACGTCCTTGGTAGCAGTCTGTAGCACCTTGGACAGCGCAGCGAAGGCGTCAAAACTGTCACCTACGGGAATAAATGCACCACTTGCGCCGGCCGGAGCCCTCATTTCTGCCACGGCAAATGCGCGATAGATGATTGCCTTGATTTGATGGGCTGCATTATAGCGGTCGGTAGTGCCCAAGTTGTTCACTGTAACTGAAAAGATTGCGGAGTCAGCGAGATTCCCCACCTCATTTACCAGAGCATAAGCGCGGGCTATCCAGAGGTGTACCTCTGGAGGTACAGGCGCTTGGGTGAGATCAGGCATCGTCTCGATGAGACGACCCAATTGTCGGTAGAGAGTTTCGGGGTCAGTAGTCATGAAGGCAAGTATATACCGGCGCCATGTGTTGCAATACCTTCATATCGAAGCAGACGAACGACGGCTCATGGCGCGAAGCGCCCATCCGCCAATGAGCAGCAAGATCGGGCACTAATTTTCATGTCCCACTTACAACCCAATCTGCTATTTTTAAACAATTGCGGCTTGGGATACCAAGCTACTGGATAAGGAGTACTGCAAATGACTTATGTCGTGACCGAAAACTGCATCCGCTGCAAGTACACCGACTGTGCGATTGTTTGTCCGGTGGACTGCTTTCACGAGGGGCCTAACTTTCTGGTGATCGATCCGGATGAATGCATCGATTGCGACGTATGCGTGTCGGAGTGTCCGGCTGAGGCGATCTTTCCCGAGGCGGACCTGCCGCCGGGACAGGAGAAGTTTCTCGCGATCAATGCCGAGCTGGCAAAAACCTGGCCGGTCATCGCCACGAAGAAAGATCCTCTGCCCGAGGCAGACAAATGGAATGGCGTTGAGGGGAAGCTGCAATATCTGGAGAAATGACCTCGTGAATGACCGAATGCCTGCCCCTGGCACTTTAATCTGACATAGACTTCCCCATTCTGTTCTACATTGGAGCCAACGAGATGAGCAAGACGACACCCCGATCCAGCAACCCCGAATTCGACAGCCTGGTTCCCAACACCCCCTTCACCCGCCGTGCTTTCGTCATTACCATGCTGGGCGTGGGTTTCGCCCTCGCCACCCAGCCGGTCATGGCCCAGACCGTCATCAAGACCGGCACCGATGGCCTCGTTGCGGGAGAAATCAAGGTTCCCGTCAGCGATGGCGAAATGGTCGCTTATCGCGCACAACCCGACAAAGGGACCCATTTTCCTGTCATCCTGGTGGTTTCCGAGATCTTCGGCGTCCACGAGCATATCGCCGATATCTGCCGGCGGCTGGCCAAGCTCGGCTACCTGGCCATCGCCCCCGAACTGTTTGCACGCCATGGCGATCCGCGCAAGATCAGCAGCATCCAGGACATCCTCGACAATATCGTCTCCAAGGTGCCGGACGCCCAAGTCATGAGCGACCTCGATGCCTGTGTAGCATGGGCCTTGGCCCATGGCGGCGACACTTCGCGCCTGGCGATAACCGGCTTCTGCTGGGGCGGGCGCATCACCTGGCTCTACGCTGCCCACAACCCCCGCCTCAAGGCTGCCGTGGCCTGGTACGGGCGGATCGACGGGGTGGGGAGCGCGCTTATGCCGAAATACCCGCTCGACCTGGCGGCGCAACTGAAGGCACCGGTGCTGGGGCTTTATGGCGGCCAGGATCAGGGTATCCCGCTGGACGATATAGAGGACATGCGTGCCGCCATCAAGAAGGCCGGCGGCAAGTCCGAACTTCATGTCTATCCCGACGCGCCCCATGCCTTCCACGCCGATTATCGGCCCAGCTATCGCAAGGAGGCCGCCGAAGACGGATGGAAGCGCATGCAGGCATGGCTGAAGAAGAATGGGGTGTAATTCCAATCCTATTTCAATAGCGAAACCAAGCCCCTGTAGGAGCGGCGCCAGCCCTCTCTCCAACTCTCCCCCAAAGGGGGAGAGGGCGATCATACAAGGATGGGGATGGGAGTTGGCCGCGATTTGCGTCCGCATTCGCGCCGGGGCGGCGCTCCTACAAATTCACCTTTAGTGTAGAAGATAGAATAATTCCATAGCCACGCTGCGGGTTATTTTTCCCGCAGCTATGGCGAAAAAATCCTTTCCCTTGTCCAAGGTCTACGGCCTGCTCGAGCCGGGGCCGGTCGTGCTGATGACGACCGCCGGCAAGGAGCGGGCGAACATCATGACCCTATCGTGGCACACCATGATGGAATTCGAGCCGCCGCTCGTGGGGTGCGTGATCAGCAACCGGAACCCCTCGTTCGACATTCTAAAGGCCACCAGGGAATGTGTGATCAACATCCCGACGCTGGAGCTGGCGGAAAAAGTGGTGGGCTGCGGCAACACTTCCGGGCGAAACGTCGACAAGTTCAAGGAATTTTGCCTCACGCCGGTGGCCACCTCGCGCGTCAAGGCGCCCATCATCGACGAGTGCCATGCCAGCCTTGAATGCAAGGTCGTCGATACGAAGTTGGTAACCCAATACAACTTCTTTATCCTTGAGGTGCTCAAGGCATGGATAGATCCATCGATGAAACATCCGCGGACGATTCATCATCTCGGAAAAGGCGCGTTCATGGTCGACGGCGAGACGATCAAGCTGCCTTCCAAAATGAAATAAATTCCCATTGCCGAGTATTCCGCTGCATGCAGCGCCCCCACCTCGCTTGCGCGAAAACCCCATCAGGCAGTATTCTCACAACATACTCCAAACCTTACCCTCGTGCCCAAGCCATTCTCAAATCTGTTCCGCCAGTTCGGAGCCGTATCAACCGTTTTGTTTGCCCCTGCATTACGCTGGGGCAATTGGCTCTTCTCACTCCAGAATCGGGAGCGAACACAGTTATTGGAAGAGATGGCCCAAATACGGGATCTGATGCCCCTGCTCATGAAGCAGCGCAACGGTTATCACTGGACCCATGATGATCGGCAGCATATCCGGGAGCACTTGCGCCAACTGGCGAGGATAAGCCCCTATATCGTCCTGTTCGTGGCGCCCGGCGGGCTGTTCTTGCTGCCTATAATGGCCTGGTGGCTGGATCGGCGCCGGCTCAAGCGCAATGCCGGCGCCCAACATGCACGCGATGAGTCCAACCGCAAGTAATCTGCGTCACTCGGAAATCAAGACATTCACTGCTGACAAGCCCCCCGAATTTCGCTACGCTACCCTCATGAACCCAGATTATCCAGTAGAGCCAAGACTACGCTGTGGGAGCGGCGCCAACCCTCTCTCCAACTCTCCCCCCAAGGGGGAGAGGGCGATCGTCCCTTCCCCTTCAAGGGGAAGGTTAGATGGGGATGGGAGTTGGCCGCGATTTGCGGTCGCATTCGCGCCGGGGCGGCGCTCCTACAGGCACGAACATTCCAATGGATAATCTGGGTTGGATAGAGGAATTGATTACAGGAGGGTGACGTGAAACGGCTGATTTGCATCATCGGCAACAAGGGCGGAACCGGCAAGACCAGTATTACGCACATGCTGTGCCACGGTTTCGGGCTGCTCGGCATGCGCTCTATCGCGGTACTCACCGATACATCACGGGAACCCCTTGCGCGGGGAGACCGGCGCTACACGCCCATCGACGGGCGTTCGCCGGACAAGCTGGAAAAGATCATCGCCAAGCTGGAATCCATGCCGGAGTGGCTGGGGGTGATCGACGGCGGCGGCAACCGGCCGGAGATGGACAGCCAGTTCTACGCAATGTCGGGCCTCGCCCTCCTGCCTTTTCGCGATTCCCACGAGGATGTCCGCACCGTGCGCAACGACCTCGACGCTTTTCCGGAGGCGTATGGCATTCCGTCGCAGTGGCCGACCAACGCGTGGCAGCAGATGGCGGCGGAGCGCACGCTGGACGAGCTGATGCAGGATTACCGGCCGCGCCTGCTCGAACCGGTGTACGCGGTGAGCGCCAGCAAGCTGCTGCTGGAAACCCAGGTCCCGCCCAGCCTGCCGGCGATGCTGAACAACGTCTGCCGCGGGCTGGCCCGGCAGGTGCTGGAGCGCCTGGAACAACCCGAAGAACAACCCTAAAAACCGCCTTTTGTCCACAAAAAACACGAAATTCACGAAACCAATCAACGCCATGAATTTGAATGTCAATTCACCGGATGGGTGGCAAGTCAAATCGTGACAGGCATTTGAATCTTTCGCGTTTTTTCGTGATTTTCGTGGACAACTGAGTTTTTCAGAATAATCCGCTCCGCCGGCCACCCATCCGGTGTTTCCCTGAAGGAACAATCCATGCAAATCTGGGTCGATGCCGATGCCTGCCCCGGCGTCATCAAGGAAATCCTGTTTCGCGCCGCCGAACGGGCGCAGATTCCCATGACCCTGGTCGCCAACCAGCTCCTGCGCACGCCGCCGTCGCGCTACATCAAGGCCATCCAGGTGCCCGCCGGTTTCGATGTGGCGGATAGCAAGATCGTCCAGCATCTGGAACCAGGCGACCTGGCAATCACCGCCGACATCCCGCTGGCCGCCGAGGTCATCGCCAAGGGTGGCCACGCGCTCAACCCCAGGGGCGAGTTTTATACCCCGGACACGATACGCGAGCGCCTGAACATGCGCGACTTCATGGATACCCTGCGCAGCAGCGGCGTGGAAACCGGCGGCCCCTCATCGCTCAGCCAGAGCGACCGCAAAGCCTTTGCCAGCCAACTGGATCGCTTCCTGGCCAAGAACCGCAAGTAAGGTAGGTGGGCACCGTTTTTGTGCCCACGCGGTGAGGGGTCACGCGTTGTTTCCGCGTGGGCAAAAGGGCGTTGCCCACCCTACAATCACACGCACCAAAATGGAGCGGCGCTACCCTATGGCACACCTGCCATGGTGCGTTCGCATTCCTGCCACATGCAGTCTTCATCACTCGCATTTTCCACAAACACCTTTTAACTTCAAACAGTAAACAACGAATTACGCCTTGTGGCACATCTCTTGCAGTAGTCCAGGCTGAACGGATCGCCATGACAAACCTCAAGGAGAAAGAAATGAGCAAGAAATGCGTAGCGCCTCACGCCACCCCAAGCGAAGAAGTTTCGCTTCAAGACCCGACACGGCGTGAATTCGCCAGGAAAAGCCTGTCCCTGCTCGGCGGAGCCGCCCTGATGGCGCTCGTTCCGCCTGGCGTGCGCCAGGGAGCGTGGGCCGCCGGCTCGGATGCGCCGGAAAAGACCGAGGTCAAGGTCGGCTTCATCCCGCTGACCGATTGCGCTTCGGTGGTGATCGCCTCGGTGATGGGTTTCGACAAGAAATACGGCATCAAGATCGTGCCCAGCAAGGAAGCTTCCTGGGCTGGCGTGCGCGACAAGCTGGTGAACGGCGAACTGGATGCCGCCCATGTGCTGTACGGCCTGATGTATGGCGTGCAGATGGGCATCGGCGGCCAGAAGAAAGACATGGCCGTGCTGATGAATCTCAACCATAACGGCCAGGGCATCACGCTTTCCAACCAGCTCAAGGCCAAAGGCGCGGTTGACGGCGCATCGCTGGCCAAGCTGATCAAGGCCGAGCCGCGCGAATATACCTTCGCCCAGACCTTCCCAACCGGCACCCATGCCATGTGGCT